>JALRBM010000082.1 GCA_023257755.1 Candidatus Saccharimonadia bacterium
AAGGCAGTTTCGATCTTTTCCTGATAATCAGCCATTAGCTTGTCGATATCTTTCTCGACACGCTTGACGTCGTCTTCGCTGAGTTCCCTGGCGTCCTTCTTTCGCTTGGCTTCCTTTAGGGCATCCTGGCGAATATTACGAAGTGCGATCCGGGCCTCTTCTACTTTCTCCCCGGTCTGCTTGACGATTTGGCGGCGGCGCTCCTCGGTGAGGGCCGGAACGGGCACGCGCACCACCCGGCCGTCGTCGCTGGGGTTGAATCCCAGCGATTGGTCCGCACGAATTGCGGCGCTAATTGCCTGGAGGTTACTAGGGTCAAACGGGGTCACCTGAAGCAGTTGCGGTTCAGGCGCCGTTACGTTTGCCACCTGATTTAGCGGCATGGTTTGGCCATAGGCTTCGATATGAATACTATCAAGCATCGCGGGGTGTGCCCTGCCGGTGCGGACTTTTTTCAACTCGTCCTCAAAATGCATAAGGGCAAGCGTCATTTTTTCGCTATAAGAATTCGTGTCAAACATTCTTATATTCTACCATGTTTTAATTTGCCCCTGAACGTGAAGCCGCCCCGCCGCGTCGAACCTTGGTGGGTCCGACGCGCCGGGGCGCGCACTTCGGGAGCAACTACTACTTCCAGGTGGCGTACTTGAGAAGCTCAGGCACGCCGACGGCGGGGCTGGTACTCGTCACATCGAGGTCGTAGATCACGATCCCCTCCCGATCGGAGCGCCAGGAGTGCTGGAGGTCCGGCCCACCGCACTGCTGCTGAGTGGTGTGACGAAGGGTCACGCCACCCGACTCGAACGGCTCGGTGGACTCGGGCGCAGCGTAGTACGCGCCGTCCGTGACGAGCGTGGAGTAGCACTTCTCGCCGTCGGGCGTCCGCACATCCGGCGACATGCCCTCCCTGTTGTCGTAGGGCATGTAGTTGTAGGCGTCGTTCATGTCGATGATGACGAACCCTGGACAGTTGTCGAGGTACGCCGCCGAACCGCAGCGCACCGTGTCGTGGAGGACCATGCGGTTGGCGTTCGTCTTCGACGTGTCCGGCGAGACCTGCCACCTGTCGCCCACGGGGAGCGAGATGGTGTCCTTGAACGTCACGCGCTTGGCACTGGGGTCCACGATCACCGGCGCGGTAGTCGTGGTGGACGTCGTGGTCGACTGCGTCCAGTTCGGTGTCGTTGTCGGCACCGTCGTGGTGGGCATCGTTGTCGACGTCGTCGTGGCCGATGTCGTGGTGGACGTCGGCTGGGTGGTGGTCGTGCTGGTAGCTACCTGCGCCGCCTGCGGTTCGCCTGCCTTCACGATGAAGTAAGGCACGGCGAACGAAAGAACGAGTAGCAGAACGGCCGCCAGCGCGATAGCCGCGATCTTCCAGTTGTTCCTCTTGCGAGGGGGTCGGGTTGTCATGTTCAATCACCTTCCGGTTGCTCTACCGAAGATTTTCCTAATTACAATACCATAAATTGTATTAAAAATCAATCCCCTCCCTCTTAAACCAAAAAATCCGGCCAAGGACGGCCGGATTTCAGTTTGAGTACGGGTACTCCTATTCGTTTACGCCAAGCTCGATCCGCTTGAACTGGCGGATGGCGATATTTTCGCCGAGCTTTGCGATGTTTTCTTTTACGTATTGCTCGACCGTTTTACCATCCTCAAGAATATACGCCTGGTTCATCAAAACCTTCTCGGCAAAGTGCTTTTTAACCTGGCCTTCGACGATTTTATCGGCAATATCGGCTGGCTTGCCTTTTAGAGTGTCGCTGGCAAGCGCCTCCTGGCGTACACGCTCTAGCTCTTCTGCCGGAATGTCAGCTTCGGTAACGTACTGAGGGTTCATGGCTGCGATCTGCATCGCCATTTCGTGCGCCAGCCTCTTAAAGTCATCAAGCCGGGCAACAAAGTCGGTTTCGCAGTTGACTTCAACGACAACCCCGATGCGACCGCTGTGCACGTAGCTGTCGATGATTCCCTCGCGGGTTTCGCGGTCACCCTTTTTTTCAGCCTTGGTCAGACCTTTTTTGCGCATCGCCTCAAGTGCCTTATCGAAATCACCGTCGGCTTCTACCAGGGCGACTTTAGCGTCAGTCAAGCCAACACCAGTCAATTCTTTCAGCTTACGAATATCTTCGATTGCTATTGCCATTATTTCTCCTCCTTTTTGACGCTGCCCGCGCCCTCTGCGACTGCGGCCGTAAAGTAATCCAGCAGCAGTGAAAGACCTTTGATTGCGTCGTCGTTGCCTGGAACAATATAATCAATCGTATCAGGGTTTGCATTGGTATCAACGATACCAACCACTGGTACACCGAGCGTTTTAGCTTCCTTGACGGCGTTAGCATCGGCAATGATATCGACGACCACGATTGCGCCAGGACGGCCGTTAAGGTCCTTGATGCCGCCATATTTGGCATTGAGTTCATCAATCTCTTCCTGGAAGCGCTGCACTTCAAGCTTGTTATAGCGCTTTTCAAGGTCGCCGGATGCCATGCGGCGCTCAAGATCCTTTAGCTTTTTGATCTGTGCGCTAACAGTGTTAACGTTGGTCAGCATACCGCCAATCCAGCGCTCGGTAACGAATGGCTGGTTTGCCTTTTCCGCAGCAGCCTTAACTATGTCCTTGGCCTGCTTTTTCGTACCGACAAACAGCACCTGCTTGCCAGATCCTGCAACCTTGGTCAAAAATGGAAGCGCCTTATCCAGGCCTTCAACCGTCTTTGTCAGGTCGATAATATGGGAATCCTGACGCTTAGAGTGAATGTACGGCGCCATTTTAGGGTGCCAGCGGCTCGTTTTGTGTCCAAAGTGAACACCAGCTTCGAGCAGAGCTTTAATATCGACAGATACTGCCATGTTAGAACTCCTTGTTCCTCACTTCCGGCCCTGAGAATTCAGGAGTTTGCCGGGAAGTTGTGTCGTTAAAAATTGTTACAACGAATAGTGTACCCCAGTCAGGAGTAAATGTCCAGTCAAGTCTTCGCTTTCGTCCTTTTGGACTCATCAGTATAAGCACACACTTATAGAGCAGGTATTACAAAGAGATTCAGCCCGAGCGAGTCCCGGGAGTGCGCACGCACCCCCGGGACTCGCTCGTCAGTCAGTTCCCCGGCCGCGAAGCCGAAGGAACCACCACGGCAGATGACCCGCCCGGCCAGCAGGAGAACCCTGCGGGGATGGGCTGGTTGGCCTCGACCATCGCGTTCAGTGTGTCGAGGCACTTGCTCACCAGCACGTTGGGGTCCTTGGACACCGACGCCGCGAGTTCGCCGTTGGCTGCGGCCTCAGCCTTGGCCGTCTGCTCTCGCTGGGTGGCGATGCGGGTGTTGCCGATCTCCTGCTGGAGCGCGTTGATGCGCCCCTGGGTGTTGCCATCGAAGTGCGTCAGCGGCGCGATGACGTCGAGTACCTCGATGTCGCGACCGATCCTCTCGATCAGCCACCTCTTGGTGTTCTCGGCGATCTGCTCCTGGCTGGGCGCAGTCGAGTTGCCGGCCTCGTCCGTCGCCAGGGGGTCGTAGCCCTCCAGCTCGGCGTTCAGACCCTCGCTGAGCTGGCGGGTCACCAGGCTGCTGCGGATGTTGTCGAAGTCCCGGTACTCCTGGAACAGCCTGTCGGCAGCCTCAGGACGGAGCCTCCAGCGGATGGAGTTGTCCACGCACGCGACCGCCTGCTGGGCGATGCGCACCTTGGTGCAGTTGGCCTTGTTCCAGTCACCGTCGACGAAGCCGATGTGGTTGTCGGTCTGGATGGTGCCGTCGAGTTCGGTGACCTTCTGCCACGGCAGCACGAAGTGGAAGCCGTTGCTGAGGTTCTCGCCCGTCGGGCGGTTGAACTCTGTCACGACGCCGATGTTCTTGGTCGAGACGACCGTCGCCGACGACCAGAACGTGAAGATGCCCGCGAGTGCGAACAGCCCGATCATCGCCCACCTGGCCACCGCGACGGTGAGCCGGAAGTCGTCGAGCCGGGGGGCCGACGAGTCGGTCGAGTGACGGTAGGAGTAGGAGTCGTACTCGTCCTCGCGCGAGGAGTTGGACTTCGCGTCGGTGTCCTGCTCCGCGGCCTCCAACGTCTTGAGCTTGCGGCTGACCGCACGCTTCACGACGAAGGCGACCACGGCGAGACCCGCCGCGACAATCGCCAAGATGAACAAAGCAGGCATGGTTCTGCCCTTTCCGTGTCGGTTTACGCAACTGGGAATCCAGCAACGCTTTTCACTCTTAGTTATACATGTAAGCGCAAAAAGCGTCGCTGGAACTAAATCTCTTTGTAAATAAACAAGCACAGAAATTCCCTCTGTGCTCGAAGAAATACTATACATCATTCATATGTATGTGTCAATAATTCTGTGGCTGTAGAGAAAAGTTGACACTTACCCCTGATATTGCTACAATATTCCAGATATGAAAAGCAGTATACATTCCACCGATTACCGGCCTGTCGTATTTAGCGACGAAACGGCCGGGTTTGCGTTCCTTACCCAAAGTACGGCGCAGACAACCGACACTACCAAATGGGAGGATGGCAACGAGTATCCGCTCGTAAAGATCCACATTTCTTCGGCTTCCCACCCGTTCTTTACCGGTGAGGAAAAGATCATCGACACTGAAGGTCGTGTCGACCGCTTCAAGGCGAAGTTTGCCGCAGCCGAAGCCCGCAAAGAGCAACTTGCCGCTAAAGCAAAGAAGCTTAACGCTCAAAAAGCCAAAAAAGCCGCTAGCAACTAGCGCCGCCTTAAAAAGAGATCACTTCCCTGGGGTGATCTCTTTTTATATGAATGACGGCATAATAATATGCCATCGAAATACCAGGTCGCCTCTGAACTGAATGTGAACATTCGCTCCCCTCGGCTCGCTGGTATAATAGGAGTAGACATGCCAAAGATCAACCTCGATATAGATGAATTATCCCATGAAAAAGCCGCTCTGTCCGACTTCCTTGCGTCGCCGGGCGCGTTTAACGATCCAAATTACGGCGCCAAGAACCGTCGTTTTAATGAACTAGAACAGATCATCGATAAAGCCACGCTCCGGCAAACGCTCGAAAACAACCTGGGTGAAGCCAAAGAACTGGCAAGCGGAAGTGACGAACTGGCCGAGCTCGCTAAAAGCGAGGTTGCAGAAACGGAAAAACAGCTGAACGACCTGGAAGAAGAGCTGTTTATGATACTGGCACCGAAAGATCCGAACGACGAGAAGAATGTCATCATTGAAATTCGTGCCGGCGCGGGCGGCGACGAGGCCAGCTTGTTTGCCAGCGAGCTTTACCGCATGTACCTTCGTTACTGCGAGGCACACAACCTAAAAACCGAGCTGCTCTCGACCAGTGATAACGATACCGGCGGCTACAAAGAAGTGATTTTCAAGGTGACAGGCGATTCCCCCTATGCCCAACTTAAATTCGAATCTGGAGTGCACCGCGTCCAGCGCGTTCCGGCAACCGAATCCCAGGGACGCATCCACACCAGCACCGTTACCGTGGCCGTGCTTCCGGAAGCCGAGGAAGCCGACATCGCCATTGATCCGAAGGATCTGCGTATCGATATCTTCCGTGCCAGTGGCCACGGCGGACAAAGCGTCAACACAACCGACAGCGCCGTGCGCATCACCCACCTCCCCAGCGGCATGGTCGTGACCAACCAGGACGAAAAATCCCAGACTAAGAATAAAGAAAAAGCCATGAGCGTCCTTCGCTCGCGCCTCTTGCAGCAAAAGGTCGAGGAAGAACAATCCAAATTAGCTGCCGAGCGCCGAAGCCTAATCGGTAGCGGCGACCGCTCCGAAAAAATCCGCACCTATAATTTTCCGCAGGATCGTATCACCGACCACCGCATCGGCTACAGCCGCTCCAGCATGCCAAAAATGATGGATGGTAACTTTGACGACATCGTCTTGGAACTGCAAAAAGCCGAGCGCAGCCTCCAGGCGCACGAAGCCGAACAAAGCCAAGGTGCGTAAAGTGGACGAGGTAATTACTAGCACTCAGAACCCGCGCATCAAAGCGCTCGTCAAACTGAAAAAACGTTCCGAGCGCGACGACCAAGGGATTTTTTTAACCGAGGGCTACCGTCCTATTACCCGGGCGCTCGCCGCTGGCTTTCGATTTAGCGAACTCTACTACTGTCCGGAGTGGTTTTTGGGATCGAATGAACAGAAAGTACTCGATGACGCACAGCGCACGGGAGCGCAATTGATACAAATAGGTAAAGAGGCGTTCGCAAAAATCGCTTACCGCGAACGGCCCGAAGGGCTCCTGGCTATTGGCAAGCAGTGGAATACGACATTAAATGACTTGAAGTTATCCGATAATCCATTTCTTATCGTTGTCGAAGCCATTGAAAAACCGGGTAATCTAGGCACGATCCTCCGCTCGGCTGATGCAACTGGCGCCGAGGCAGTCATTGTATGTGACGCGGTCACTGATGTGTTCAATCCAAACGTTGTCCGTGCTTCAACCGGAGTATTATTCTCGACCCCGACGGTCATTACGGACAGCGAAAGCGCATTGAAGTTTCTAAAAGAAAAAGGGGTCAAATCGCTCGCCGCCACACCCGCGGCCGACACCCTTTACACCGATACCGACCTGACTCAGCCAGTCGCGATTGTCATGGGCAGCGAACAGTTCGGCTTGACCGATGCCTGGCTAAATGCCGCCGATCTGCCTGTTAAATTACCGATGGCAGGCGTCGCCGACTCGCTAAACGTCAGCGCGGCCACCGTTGCTATCGCCTATGAAGTCGTCCGGCAGCGGAGCAGACCATGACGATCGCCGAATGGATAAACCACGCGGCGGCTGCCTTGAAGAAGGCAGGAATCACATCAGCGAAACTTGATGCTGAAATTATCCTGGCCCATACGCTTAAAAAAAGCCGTACTTACCTTCACGCCTACCGTGACGAGCTGGTTCCCCTCCGCGAACGCGACATCGCCGATGCCCGGCTGCAGCTTCGGCTGGACCGCACGCCGACTGCCTACATCATCGGTCACAAAGAATTTTATGGACGACAGTTCCGCGTCACACCGGCAACGCTCATCCCTCGCCCCGAATCCGAAACAATTATTGACGAGCTAACTCGCCTCGTTCCTGGCAGCAAACCACTGCGGCTTGTCGACGTTGGAACGGGTAGTGGCATTTTAGGCATAACTGCCAAGCTAGAACTGCCGTTACTCGACGTAACTCTGATAGATATCAGCAAACATGCACTCAACGTTGCAGCCGCGAATGCCAAGGCGCTGCACGCCGATGTTACCTTGATTCAAGGCGACCTCTTAACCGCTTATCCGTATGATGCACACATTGTCGTGGCAAACCTTCCCTATGTGGATCCAGCCTGGCAACGCTCGCTCGAAACCAACCATGAACCTCGTATCGCCCTTTTTGCTAAAGATCAGGGCCTAGCTTTAATAAATGCTCTCATCACGCAGGCCTCGGACCGTCTTTTGCCGGACGGTGTTCTCATTTTAGAAGCGGACCCCAGGCAACATGATGCAATCAAGACCTTTGCTTCACATTACGGCTTTTCTAATGCTGACGTCACTGATTTTATCGTCACCTTGACGCGGTAACTATCCTTGGTAAGTGGCGAGTGTCACTTTCACCACCAACGCCTGCCCGCCCCTCTGAACTGTCAGCTCAATCGTATCTCCTGGCGCATATTCGGATATCAGCGTCGAGACGCTTCCCTTGTCACCCACCTCAACCCCGTTGACCTTGGTAATAACATCTTTGTCCCGGATTCCCGCTTGGGCCGCCGGCCCTCCTGCCACAACTGCGGTCTGGCCGTTCGTACTGAATACATAGGCGCCTTTTTTTGCCTCCAGTTTATAATGATTGGCGACTTCCGGCGTAATTGAAAGGTAATTTACTCCCAGGAACGCCCGCTCGACCGGCCCGCCCGCCAACACTCCTTTCAGCATCCCCTTCGTAGCCCCGATCGGGATGGCAAATCCTATCCCTTGGGCGTCTTCGATGATGGCGGTATTAATGCCTATGACCTGACCCGAGAGGTTAAGCAACGGTCCGCCGGACTTACCGGGGTTGATCGCGGCATCAGTTTGAATAAGATCTGTCAGATTTTCGACAGACTCCCCTGACTGCGCAGAGACCGGGCGGCCCGTTCCCGAGATAATGCCGCTCGTCACCGTGTTCTGATACTGGCCGAGCGAATTACCGATGGCCACTACTTTTTGTCCGACCCGGATCGATGTCGAATCGCCCAGCTCGGCAGCCGGCAGGTTGGTAACATCAGGTATTTTCAGGAAGGCAATATCGTTAAGCGGATCCGACCCAAGCACCTTTACATTGTCGTAGGTTGTACCGTCAGACAGAAGCACCTGAACGGTATTCGTCCCTGCGACGACGTGTTTATTCGTTACCACATATCCGTCTTTTCCGACGATGATCCCCGTCCCGGCGCCTTCTTCCTGGGTCGCGCCGTAGAGAGAACTGCCCTGCGACATCGTCACGATCGACACCACGCTCGGAGAAACCTTTTCAACCACGCTGGCAATACTTTCTTCTTCACCGGTTATCACCTTGTTGCCGTCATTGGTAACGGCCGGGCGCTCGGCTGTTTCTTTATTGTTATTTAGCATCGCAGGCAAAAAGTTTGGACCACCTAGTCCGAGCCATATTCCCACCAGCACGACAAGCACTGCAAGCCCGCCCCCTACCCATAGCCGGCGACGAGTCCGCCTGGGGGCCGTCACGGCATTAACGGTAGCGGGCGTCTCCGCCTGGCTTTCTCTGTTTTTTTCAGTCTGGTCCGTCTCATTCATACGCCTACCCTATCACCGACATCTGATAGCCGGCTTAAACAATCCCAGCTCCAAGCCGGTTGAAGAAGACAAGCAGCACCACGATAACACTCACCGAAAAAAGTCCCGGCAGAATAATGTCATTTGTCCGCACCGTCCTATGTTGTGAGTAGCTGCTATACACCCGTTCTGCCAGGAAACTGACTGCTAAGGTCACGATAGCCGCCTGGGGTAGCTTCAAATCAACCCCCGGTAGCGCATAGGCAAACGTCCAGTGGTACATAACCCACCCGATTTCGGCAAAAATAAGTCCCCATGCCAGACTGTAAAACGACATATGGACATCGTCGTAGCTTCCAAGGACATGGCGCGCGGCACTGTAGCCTATCAGCCACATTGCCGCCACAACGAACAGATCCGGCCAGTCATACGAGACTGACATCAGCGCGGTAACACCAAGGAAGACCGCCGTCCCCGCCTGTGCGGCCACAAAAATGCGCTTCGATCGGGGCTTGATAAGGAGGAGCCACCCAATGTAAAGTAGCGTGATAGCGATTTGTATCGCAAACGACCCGCTGGCTGCGTAAAGCCACACCACCACGCTAAGACTGACGATAATATCCACCATATTCGCTTGAATATTGGCAAACCAATACCGTGGGCGCACCGCGAGGACTCGCCACTTGCTTAAAATCACCAAGGCGAATGCTGGCAGCGGCGACTCAATCGCCCGCACCACCGCCAAGACTGCCACGGCGAGGGCGATGTTCAAAATGATGTAGACCAGCTCACTAAGCAGCGACCGGCGCTTGGATGATCGTAAAAACTCCATAGTATTTTTCCATTATACCACTTGGGCGCTTGGCGCCATAGCTAGTTGGCCGCGGGATCCTTACCGATAATCACCACGAAGTGAGTTCCCTCGCCAGCCGGAATTGGCGATGTTGAGGTCTTCACTTTCTCGCCGTAGATCTTCTCAAGCTCGGCCTTCGTCGCCTTCTTTTCTTCACCAATCTGGTAAATCTCAACCTTGGTATACGAACCGGCAGGAGCATT
>JALRBM010000001.1 GCA_023257755.1 Candidatus Saccharimonadia bacterium
TGTGTTGTGCTGTACGACGGATCAATAGCAGCCATTACGACGTTACCCCCTTCATCCAGTGTATTTATTGCCGCTGTGGTGTGGTTACAGAACAATATCCTTTCGCCTGGCGGCAATAGCTCCCAACGCTGCTCGTCAACGAAGTTGCCTTCGGGTGATGTATTGTCCCCGGAGTTTGCGCGCTCTACCACTATAACGTCCGTGTCATCACTCTTTCCTTGAGAAAAGCGCATACCACTGAATTCTACTGATCTTGCGCTGCTTTCGGCCCTGCCTATGCCTGTATCAAAGCGCTCTAAAAAAGAAACCGAGGGATAACTAGGAGTCTGCATACTTTCGCCATATTCATAGGCTCGCCCTATCCCTTCGGCTGATAGATCGGGGATGTAAGACCTCGCCATGATCAGCGCAGCCGGATCAACGCCTAGACTTTGCATCTCGGCAACCATAGCAACGGCTTTTGCTCCACAGCCGGTAACAATTCTATAGGGTAAGTCGAGACGCGATATTGTTTCGGTAAGCTCGCAAACAGTGTCCCATTCGTAGTAAGGGCGGGATGCTTCATCGTAGTGGGTAGCACGTTCAAAATCAGACATAACAAGATTCACCGTTCAGTATACCTCATCGACTCTCTGTTAGCCTACTTTCTACAAGAAGTAGTGACTTCCATTTTGCCGCAAAAATGGAAGTATGAATTAAGACCAGCTAATCGCCCTGGTCTTACGCCTCCTTCCAAATCTTGCTCAGCGCACTCTCTTGTTTGAGCTTGTCAGCCGCCGCGAAGCAAATAAGCGACCGCTCCTCGTCTTCATCCTTCCAATCCCCACGCATCAGCAATAAGTTTTCTCGTTCTTCGTTTGGCATAAATAAGATCGCTTGTTCGCGGACAAACAAGTAAGATAATTGGTAGTTTTTCGGTATCAGTCTTCTCTTGTCAAGCAATGTCTTTTTCATCGAGGTATTTTACATAATTGCCTAAGCGTTTCTTTGTACGATAGCTCGGCAATGTTGGGTCAAAGACTTCAAGGATGTAGCTTTGTAGAGTTTTTCCTCCCCTGCCACTAGCGTCATACTGATTTTGCAGAAAATAAGAGTTGGTTGGGCTAGCTGTTTTCTAATAAATAGTCCGCTTCGGTTTGGTGGAAATAATTCAGCTGATTTGTAATTTGCTGGCTTAGGCTTACGCAGCAATCCGCGAGTAATATACAGCGATCAATGTAGGCTTGGCTACGTGTTGATTCCTTATAGCGCTTGCGTAGTTCTTCTGGCGGGTAGGTCGGTAGCCGTTCGCAGTCTTCGTGGGGTGTAGTAAATTTCCGTAAGTATCGTACCCCATTTAAGCCAAGGTAGTAGACGGCTGGCTTAGTTTTCTCGGCAAAGTGCGTTGAATATATCCATTCGACGTAGCCCTTAACTCGCACGGGTTAACAGTCTTTGGGTCTTTGTGACCCAAAATGCCTGAATCTGGATACGATTAAGAAACCTAAATCTATACTGTAGTTTTACTTGGTAACAACTACTGCTTGTCTACAAGTTCAAGCAGCGAAGCTTCACGCTGCGCCTGGGTACGCGGTTTTTTAGTGCGCTGCGAGCTATTATTGTTACGCCGCAACGTGTCGTTAGATTTTGCCACAGCTTCTTTAGGACGTTCGCTCTTGTCACTATGGTAAACAGCTGCCTGTGGGTTCGCCTCGGCAGCTCCTACTGATTGCGGAGTCTTCGTTATTGATGGCTTCTGCGGCTTTTTGCCTGTTGGACGACCATTACTTTTCGGCTGTTCCTTTTCAACCCGCTTGGCAAACATCATCTTGCCAGCTGCCGTTTGAAGGCTCCTAATAAATTCGATTTCTACCGATTGGCCTATGTTTTTACTGGCGTGCTCTACGACCACCATCGTCCCATCAGGCAGATATCCGACACCCTGATGAGAGTCCTGGCCTTTTTGTACAAGTTCCAGCATCATGCGCTCACCTGGCAAATGGGCCATGCGAAGACTCTGGGCAAGTTCATTAACATTTAACACGCTAATTCCCTCGACCGCGGCCACCTTGTTCAAGTTATAGTCGATCGTACAGACGGCCGCGCTGTGTTTTTTAGCGAGGGTCAGCAGCCGCTCATCGACCCCTTCTTCTGCCTTACTGCCGTCCTGCAGGATCTCTACCGTAATATGGGGGATCGCCTGGAGATCGCGGACGACGTCTAGTCCATAGCGCGCCCGAGCACGTTTGTCGTGATCGGCGTTGTCAGCCAGAAACTGCAGTTCGCCGACAACACTACGAGGCACCACCAACGTATCGCTTACGAAGCCGGATTTGGCGATGGCAATGATACGCCCGTCTATCAGGACAGAGGTGTCAAGAAGAATAGGACGGTTTTGTTTGCGGCCAAGGTTTTGCCGGGGGAGTTTTGCTACCAGGTAGGTCACTTCAGCGAGAAGGACCAAGATCATAACGATTAATAAAAGTTCTACTGTTTCCACTTTAGTTTTCTTTCTCTTGCTACTGCAAGTAGTCAATTAGTGCCTGGCGAAGATCGCTGACACCTTTTATAAATGAATTCTTTTGCCCGAATTTGGGGGCAATTGCCTGGGTAAAGCCCAGTTTCTGCGCCTCGGCGACCCGGCGCTCGGCGCTGTGCACGCTTCGTATTTCCCCGCCCAGGCCCACTTCGCCGAATACCACCAATTTATCGTCGAGCTTACGGCCTGCCGCCGCGCTGGCTATAGCCATACATACCGCCAGATCGGCAGCCGGGTCACTTAACTTAAGGCCGCCCACGACATTGATATAAATATCCTTGTCAGATAAGTTCAGTTTTGTGCGCCGCTCCAACACGGCGATCAAAAGAGTCAGGCGGTTAAGGTCAAACCCCGAGGCTGTACGTTTAGGATACCCGAAACTGGTCGGATTGACAAGAGCTTGGATTTCGACAAGCAGAGGCCTCGTGCCTTCCAGCGTTGCCATGACCACGGATCCGTCAGCATTTTGACGCTCCGCCAGCAGTGCCGCCGACGGGTTTTCGACCACCCGAAGCCCCTGCTCGTACATCTCGAATATGGCGGCCTCGCTGGTAGAACCATACCGGTTTTTGACCGCGCGCACCACTTTGAATCCGCCATAACGATCGCCCTCGAATTGCAGCACGACGTCAACAAGATGCTCAAGTACCTTTGGGCCGGCGATACTTCCTTCTTTGGTGACATGACCGACTAAAACGACGGCTGCACCGGATTCCTTGGCAGCCCGAATGACGACATTGCTGCTGTTGGTAATTTGACTGACCGTCCCCGGCGCAGAGGTGATTTCGTCGAGACTAAGCGTTTGAATAGAATCGATGACAACCAATTTATAGGCGCCAGAGCGAATCGTTGCCGCGATATCATCAGCGCTTGTGCTGGCGACAAAGTGCAGCATTTCCTGGGCGTTAGCGCCTAGGCGCTCCGCCCGAAGCTTCACCTGGCTGGCCGACTCCTCACCGCTGGCATACAGGACGGGCTGTTCTTTCCCGATCTCGGCCGCAACCTGCAGCAGCAGCGTGCTCTTTCCTATTCCCGGCTGCCCGGCCATGAGTAATACGCCACCAGGAAGGATACCCCCGCCTAGCACCATATCGAGATCGGAAAAGCCAGTATGAAGACGGGCAGTCGCCTGCTCCAGCTCTATCGATTTCATCGTTTGCGGCGTCAAGATTTTACCGCTGCTTCGTGCCACCACCGATTTTCCACTGCTCGCCGGTGCTTGCTCGACCAGCGTATTCCACTCGCCGCAGTTTTCACAGCGGCCCATCCATTTAGGATAGGATGCCGCGCAATTTTGACAGACGAACTGCGTCCTTGTTTTTGCCATAAGTACTCCTAGTATACCACTAGATACTCGGCGCAGGGTCAAGCGTACTATCGATACTCTTGTTCAATGCCTCTGACTGGCTGGCTATTTGCTGCAATTCGCTGCGTAGCGCTTCATATTGACTTACTTTTGCGTTAATCGATGTCCGGACCCCATCAAGCTGATTCGCCCGCTCCACAAGGGAGCGACGAGTAGAATCAAAGTCATCCTCGCTCGAGAAGCCACCGCTCTCAGCTCTGGAGTTAAAAGACTGGATATCCTGATTCAGCTGCGTCACATCCTTGTTATAGGCTACGGTATCCGCCTCGATTTCATCCCCTAGGGTTGTTAGCTGCCGCACTAGAGCATCCGCCCTCGTCTGGAGCTCCTTAAAGATACGTTCGTACTGGTGGTGGAGCGCTACAACCTGGCTACGATCGGAAAAGAAACGACCATAGTGCTCTTCAAGCTCGCTGCTGATTTCCTGAACCTCCGTCCCAATAACAG
>JALRBM010000027.1 GCA_023257755.1 Candidatus Saccharimonadia bacterium
GAATTAAATAAAGCCGGAGACGAACAAGGGGTATTTGCCATCAAGATTGAGCCCGAACTTATTAAAAATCATGAAACGCTTGCAGACCTCCTAAAACTAGGACTGGTGAAAGTACCGCCTATCCAGCCAAATTTTTCAACCGTACTCATCGACCTTTCCCCGGACCTTGATATCATCCTGAAAAATCTCAACCAAAAAGGCAGGCACGCAATCCGGCGGGCGGAGCGCGACGGCGTGACCGTCAAGCGGGTAGATACGACGAAAGAACACTGCAGGATAATGTACGACCTCTTAGCAGAGACGGCGGCCGGCTCGTTTAGAATTAGAAGTTACGATTATTATCGAAGTTTTTGGCAGCGCTATACGGCTGCGGGCTACGGTCAGCTCTTTTTTGCCTACTTTGAGGATGAAGTCGTCGCAGGAGCCTTCGCTATCGTCTTTGGCAAAAAAGGGACGTATAAAGACGGTGCCTCGGTACGGGAGCGAACAGCCTACGGCGCCAGCCCCCTCCTCCAGTGGCACGTTATCCAATGGGTCAAAGAGAAGGGTGCCACGATTCACGACCTGTGCGGTGCGCCGCCGAGCGATCAGATTAATAATCCCGACCATCCACACTACGGCATCGGCCGGTTCAAGACCAGCTTTAATAAAGAAGTGACTGATTATGTCGGCGCCCATGATTTGGTCATAAGACCAACGCAATATAAATTATGGCGAAATCTCGGCGAACGCATCGTCACCCGTCTTTACAGCCAGCGCCATAACGAAAGCTGGTATTAAGAGAACGCTTGCAACAAATCAACGTTATTTACTAAGTAGCTCCTTGACTACTTCACCGTCGTTCCAGGGCACGCGTTCGCCGTTAATGATTCGGTACTGCTCGTGGCCCATGCCGGTGACGAGAACCGTGTCGTTCTTTTTCGCGATAGACAATGCCTTTTCAATGGCCTCTCTGCGGTCAGCAACCTCGGTCAGCTTGCCGTCGCCTCCGGCGCGTTCGATTCCCTCCCGTACCTGTGTGCGGATTGCTTCTGGATCTTCGTTATAACTTTCTTCATCGGTCAGGACGATCCGGTCCGCTAGACGTGCGGCGATCTCACCCATTATCGGACGCTTGGCCTTGTCACGGTCGCCCGTTGCGCCGAACACCAGAATAACGCGGTTTTTGGTCACTGCTTTCGCCGCCTCCAGTAGCTGCTCCAGTGCATCCGGCGTATGGGCGTAATCAACGATTACGTCATAGGCCGCTCCTTCGGCGACACGCTCAAACCGGCCCGGAATTCCTTCCAGATTGGCAATACCCTCGACGATGTCGGGCAGCTTCATCCCAAGAAGATAGGCGGTTGCGGCAGCGGCGGTCATATTATAAACATTAAACTTGCCGGGCAACGCGGTCGCCAGATGAAGCTTGGTCTGGTGGTCAATAACAACCGTTGCTTCGCTCCCTTTTTTGTATAGTTTGACGTAGTCGATCTTGGCTTCGGCGTCCTCGTGGGTGCCGTAAGTAATCTTTTGCGCGCCGGCATAAAACTGGTTGAAATAATCGAACCATTCATCGTCGCGGTTTAGAACGATAAATTTTGGCTCACCCTTGAATAATTTGGCTTTGGCAGCGGCATAGTTTTCCATCGTGCCATGATAATCCAGATGATCCTGGGTAAGGTTGGTCATGATTGCCGCCTCTATCGAGACACCGTCCAGCTTATGCTGCTGCAAGGCGTGACTGGTGATTTCGAGGACGACGTAATCCGCGCCCGCCTTTTTGGCATCGCGAAAGAATTGTTGCATGCGTTCCGTCGAGGCAACGGTCGCGTTCAGGTCGTTCAGCGTCGTCTTACCGGCAACTTCGATAAGTGCCGTGCTGAACATAGCTGTTTTGTAACCACCCTCTTTTAGAATTTCATTGATATAGTTAACGGTTGTCGTTTTGCCATTCGTCCCTGTTACCGCGATCACCTTCAGGCCACGCGCCGGATTACCGTATTTTGCGCTTATCAGCTTAACCCGGCCCTTCCGGTACGCTTCTTCGAGCGCCCGGACGGCTTTTTTAGGCAACGCCCGTCGGACCCCCTTTACCAACTCCTCTTTCATAACTCTATTCTACCACCAACTTACGCAGGCAATGAGTGGTTATCTTTTCGAGGTGGACAGAGAGTATATGATGAAATATATACTGACAAGCATAGCAAAAAAACTCAGCATGATACTCCACATCACCGGATGGCCGAGTGGGTTAAAGAGACGCTCGACAACATCTACGAATAGACCAAAGGGTTGCGTGACTACATCCCAGCTATTCCAGCGAAGATCGCGGCCCAAGTAGATAGCAAAACTGGCAAGAAGCAGGATGATACCCGCTCCTATATGTGCCTTTTTAGGGCGAAGGCGCTTTAACAGTTCTCTGTGGACCATATGAAGGCTAATGAAGCCGAATGCCAGCCCAAGCAGGCTATACTGCATCAGCATCACCGTATCCTGGACGATATCCACCCGTTGGTACTCTGGCAGATGGATAAAATCCGTCACAATATAAAAGCTATTGGGCAGGAAGAGCAGCCACAATACCGTCACGACAAGGGGCAGCCAACTTTTCCACGGCCGTATTTTTAACAGACTGGCCAACCACACCGCCAGAAGCAGAGGGATGAATCCGAGTAGTAGATTATACGGAAGGTACCAATAGTCCCAGGTCTGATTACGCACAGCTCCCACCAAAAAAAGCCCGATAGCAACCAACGTCGCCAGCAGTAGCGAGAACGATAGCGGATGGTTTTTAATGAGTTTCGCCATAGAGGTCATTATACCAAACTACCCCTTATTTTTGTGATACAATGACGAACATGAACAATGGAAAAATACTTCAGGATATGCTGGTTGACAAGCCGAAGGCAATCCAACTATTAAAGGCCGGGGCGGTTGGTGTTATGGCCACCGACACCGTCTATGGTCTTGTCGCCAGCGCACACAACCAAAAAGCCGTCGAGAGGTTCTATGCCTTAAAATCACGCGAGCACAAGCCAGGTACAGTTATTGCTGCTTCGGTTGATCAGCTTCGGGAGCTGGGCGTGAGTCAGCAGCGCCTCGATATGGTGGCGCATATGTGGCCTAACCCCCTCAGCATTGAAACGCCCCTGGGCGAAGAGCTCTCTTACCTCCATCAAGCTACAGGGCGCCAGGGTCTACGAGTCGTTGACGACACAGCCGTCAGGGCTATCTTGGACGAAACAGGCCCACTGGTAACTTCAAGCGCCAACAAACCCGGTGAACCTGGTTCTGTAACCGTGCAGCAGGCATGGGATTATTTTAATGGCAGTGTGGACTTTTACCTCGATGCAGGCGACCGCTCGGGGCGCGCGCCTTCAACACTCATTAAGCTTCTGGACGACGGAGAGATTGAGGTAATCCGCCCAGGAGCGATGAAGTTCTAGTCTCTTAAAATGGGAACACCCCCGACGCACAGTGGCGCCGGGGGCGAACCCGAAGGTGGGAGATCAGCCGAGGCCGTCCTCCAGGTCGGCGAGCTGCTGCTGCGCCTCCACGAGGGAGTCGAGCGCCGCTTGCTGGGTGGCGAGCAGTGCGTGGCAGCGGTCCATCTCGGTGCTGTAGCCGCCGTAGCGCGCGTGGCGTTCCTCGAACTGCGACAGCAGGTCGCGCGTGCGCACCATCGCCTCGCTGGCCTGCTTGACCATCGAGACGTAGGCGGCCTGGGAGAGGCCGATCGTGGTGCGCTGCATGTCCGTGGAGATCGAGCTGTCGCCAGCGATGGTCAGTGTGCTCTGGCGGATCTGCTCGGCGCGGGCCAGCATGGCCTCGATACCGAACAGCTCGTCGAGCTTGACGTTCATCGCCTCGGCGACCTGCTCGCTCACCGCCTCGGGGCTGAGAGCGTGGGCGCTGCCCAGGGACTTGCGGATCCCGTTCAGCACGTACACCACAGCGAGGGCGGCCGCGAGCAGGGCCACCTTGAGCCCAACTTCCAGCATCGTCATCTTTTCTTACACCTCCAGGTTCGTGTCGCCGCATCCAGGTTGGAGCGGCTAACTAAAATATATTATAGCATAATAAATACTATTTTGTCAACTATAACAGTGGTCTTCTCTCTTGATTTCTGCTATGATGCATGGGTATGAAAATCCTTGGTATCGAAAGTAGTTGTGACGAAACAGCCGCTGCCGTCGTCGAAGACGGACGGAAGCTCCTTAGCAATGTCGTCAATTCGCAGATCGACATTCACGCGGCTTATGGCGGCGTTGTTCCCGAAGTAGCTGCGCGTAGTCATATCGAGGTTATTAACCCCGTTATAAACCAGGCTCTCTCAGATGCCGGCCTTGACTGGGATGCTATTGACGCCATTGCGGTCACGTATGCTCCCGGTCTCGTCGGCTCACTTCTTGTCGGTACGCTGGCCGCCCGAACGCTGGCCGTGTTGAAAGATAAGCCCCTCTATCCCATTCATCACGTGGAGGCACATGTGTACGCCAACTTCATCACCGAACAGGCTGATCAGCTTGAATTCGAGTTGCCGTCCAAGCAACCAGAATTCCCCATGCTCGCCCTTATCGTCAGTGGCGGCCACTCTCAACTTGCCTTATTCAAAGACCATGGGGATTACGAGCTGCTAGGCCAGACACAAGACGATGCTGTCGGCGAAGCATTTGATAAGGTGGCGAAAATCATTGGTCTTCCCTACCCAGGAGGCGTGGCTATTGACCGACTTGCCCCCGAAGGCGACGCGTCAAAATATACTTTTCCTAAAGCCAAGCTCCAAAACCCGTATGATTTTTCGTTCTCAGGGCTTAAAACAGCCGTTCTAAGGGCCGTACAGGCCGAAGTTGGTGAAGATTACACATTTCCCTCATACGAGCTTCCTGCCCGCTTAAATGATGTTCAGAGAGCCGACTTTGCTGCAGGATTCCAGCGCGCAGCTCTCGGCGTCCTCGTCGATAAAACCGAGATGGCGTATAGGGAATTTTCTCCCAGATCGGTGGTCATTGCCGGCGGAGTAGCTGCCAGCCCGGCGCTAAGAGAGTTACTGCGCGATCGCCTCCCTACTCCCATTGAGTACGCTCCTCGGCAGCTCTGCACCGATAATGCGGCGATGATCGCGACGCTCGGCTATTACTACGCCCAAAAGAAGGCTCCTGTCGATCCGCTTGATCTGGAGGTCGTGCCCAGTCTTTCGATGACAAAAACCGCTTGGAACAAATAGTTGTAATTATATCAACGTCTCTTGACTTTGCGAATCAGCGCTTTTGCCTTTGGCAGTCCATAGTTCCATACAGAATACAGAGGTGATAGCGGCTTGTCATACGTTCCAGCCAGCATGTCTTCATGATCGGCGAATCCCTGTTTGAACGTGCTTACCCCGTCATTCAACAGTCCATTAAAGTCATACCGGGATAGTCCCCACTTCTTCATTATTTGGACCGCGTGCCACTTAAGCGCATAGTTAGCCCGAAGCTGCTGCCCTTCCTCGTTCATTCCGCCGTACAGTTCAAACGCCGTCTCTTGGCTGATCGCCAGCCACAAAAATGCGACCGGGGAGCCGTCCTTGAACGCTGCGAATACCGGGGAGTAGTCGCCCATCTTGTCGTAGACATCGTAGTAATAATCGTCCTCATGCAGGGCGAACTTGGCCCTGCTAGCCGTTTCCTTGTAAATCGCCAAGCACGCCGCCAGCTCTCCTCTCCCCTTCACTTTTCGTATCTCCAATCCCTCGCCACTGGATTTGCGAATATACTGGCGCGTTTTTTTACTCATTGCCGTCATCAGCTCATCTTCATTTTTTGTAAGATCGAGGATCAGCGTGCGGGGAATGAGGATCGTATTAGAGGACTTTCTCCACCCCTTTACCTCTGGCATCTCCCTCCAGTCCGGTTCCACGGTAAGTGCAACTGCGCCATGCCTTTCCTTGACGTGGACGGCCAACTCTTCCAGTACTTCTGCCCTGTCGACGGTCTCGGCTACTGGACCGCGCGGAAGATAGGCCAGACATCGAAACGGCCCGGGGAGCCGGCGAAGCAAAATTTGTCCGGCTCCAATCGTTTTTCCGTCTCGCCGAACAAATACCCGTTCCACACTCCAGTTGTGTGCCGCTTTTACTTCTCCCCATCCCCATAATTGAAGCGGATGGCCGCCCATAGCGAGCACCTCGTCATCCCACACACCCTGGTCACTACACACCTCTATCATATACAGCCATTATACACGGACTTGTCTGTGCTATAATGATAGGCAGAAAACAAACACGTGTGAGACAAGCCGGAGAGATGTCTATGCGTTTCCCATGAAAACGCTAGGTATTATTCGACGCGCACTTTTCACGTGGAAACATTCATCACCAGAGACAAGCATGAACCTAGCCAAAGCATACGACCCGAACCAGTACGAGCCGAATATCTACGCCATGTGGGAAACAAGTGGTGTGTTCGCTCCAAGGGGAGAAGGCGAGCCATACAGCATCGTCATGCCGCCGCCAAATGCCAATGGCAACTTGCACATTGGCCATGCTTTGATGGCTAATCTTGAGGACGTCCTTATCCGTTATTACCGGATGAAGGGAAGGGACGTCGCCTACATTCCCGGTGCCGACCATGCCGGGTTTGAAACCTGGGTCGTATACGAGCGCGAACTAGCCAAAAAAGGCCAAAGCCGCTTTGATTTCAGCAGGGAACAGCTTTACGCCCAGGTGTGGAACTTCGTTGACGAGCAGCGCGGCAATATGGAACTTCAACTGCGTGCCCTAGGGGTGAGTGCCAGTTGGGACGACCTGGTCTTTACCCTTGACGAAAAGGTGATAACGACCGTCTATGCGACGTTCAAGAAGCTATGGGACGATGGTCTCATTTACAGGGCCGAGCGAATCGTCAACTACTGTACTGTCCATCAGACCAGCTTTGCTGATATCGAAGTAGAGTACAAAGAAGAAAAGAGCAAGCTCTGGAAGATTGCCTTTCCGCTGATGGAAAAGGAAGGGGAATTAGTCATCGCCACTACCCGGCCGGAAACCAAGCTAGGCCAAAGCGCACTGATGGTTCACCCCGACGACGAGCGTTACAAGGCCTACATCGGCATGCATGTCTTCCAGCCGCTCGTTCCTGGCATCGAGATTCCTATTATTGCCGACGAGCATGTCGATCCCGCCTATGGTACAGGGGTTGTAACTGTCACGCCCGCCCATGACCCGAACGATTTTGAAGTCGCAAGAAAGCACAATCTTCCCCTGATAGAGTTAATTGGTACCGGTGGTCGGATGACCGAAAACGTCCCCGAATCATTCCGCGGCCTCACCGTTATGGAGGCTAGGGAAAAGATCATCCCGGCCCTGCAGGCGGTTGAGGCTCTGCGCGGGGAAGAAGATATGACACACAGCGTCGGCCACTGCTATAAATGTGGCAGCGTGATCGAACCACTTGTCCGCGACCAATGGTTCTTAAAGGTAAAACCGATGGTCGAAAAGGCCAAGCAGGCTATCGAGAGCGGCGAAATTACGTTCTTCCCAAAAAGCAAACAGCATGCCCTGATCCAGTACTACGATAACCTTCGTGACTGGAACTTAAGCCGACAAATCCCCTGGGGAATCCCCATCCCGGCTTTTCAAAGCGAAACAGACCCTAATGACTGGATTTATGACGAAAGGGTAGACGAAAAAACTATCGTTGTTAATGGTACAACATACAAACGAGAGGAAGATACGTTTGATACCTGGTTCTCGAGCGGGCAATGGCCGTTTATTACCACTGACCACCTCTCGGGCGGGAAGCTTGACCGTTTTTACCCGAACAGCGTCATGGAAACCGGCCACGATATCCTTTACCCCTGGGTTTCACGCATGATCATGCTTGGACTGTACGTCACCGGAAAGGTACCGTTCAAAGAGGTATACCTCCACGGTCTCGTGCTCGATGAACACGGGCAAAAAATGAGTAAATCAAAGGGTAATGTCATCAACCCAATGGAGATAATTGCCGAATACGGATCCGATGCCCTACGGCTTGGCATCGTCGCCTCCAGAAGTGCAGGGCAGAACCAGGCTTTCTCTACCAGCAAAGTCGTGGCAGGACGTAACTTCTGCAACAAACTTTGGAACATCGCCCGGTTTATCGAGGGGAAGTTGGGTGAAAATTATCAGCCTACCGCTCCCGTGCCCACCACTCTGGTTGACCACTGGATCATTCGCGAATTAAACACTGCCGCAGCCACCATCGAAGACCAGCTTGGAGCATACCGGTTTGCCGAGGCGGCCGAAACCGTCTACCACACTATCTGGGATAATGTCGCCGACTGGTTTATCGAGGCCAGCAAAACCCAGGATAATCCGGACATGCTCGCCTGGGTACTTGATACCAGCCTCAAAATAGCCCATCCTTTTGCGCCGTTTGTGACCGAAACTATCTGGCAATCCCTGAGTTGGCACGATGACATCCTGGCTGGAACATCCTGGCCAGAAGTCGGCTCATACGACGATATCGCTGCCGCCGAATTTGAACAGCTGCAAAAACTCGTCGTCGAAGCCCGCTATGTGACCGCCGAATTGCCCGGCAATGAGAAGTATACTCTGCTATATCAAAATGATTCCCTCATTGCCGATAATGCAGAGCTTATCAAGCATCTTGGCCGCTTAAAAGGGGTTGACTCTACCGGCCAGGCGCGCGGCCTCCGTATCGCAGCCGCTAACCGCGAAGCGTGGCTCGACGTTTCAGAGGAAACACTCTACGAGCACCAGACCAACCTGGAAGTTCGTTTAGCCGAAACCCGTCAGTTCATCAAAACGCTCGAGGCACGGCTCGCAAACGAAAGCTACGTTAGTAAAGCCCCGGCACACCTTGTTGAGGAAACCCGTAAAGAGCTTG
Source organism: Candidatus Saccharimonadia bacterium (assembly GCA_023257755.1). Taxonomy (GTDB): domain Bacteria; phylum Patescibacteriota; class Saccharimonadia; order Saccharimonadales; family Saccharimonadaceae; genus JALRBM01. The sequence goes on from JALRBM010000027.1 coordinate 8,853, forward strand.
ACGCTAAAAAGACGCTCGTAGAGCGCCTTGAGACTGAACTGGAAGTCCTAGCCTAAGACTGGTAGATTATAGCTATCAAAGGCGTGATGGCCGCGCATCACCCGTTTTTGAAGAAGGTGTTTTTTATCTTCCCCTGATCGCGGTTGGATTTTGGGCGTATGACTATTGAGATGAAGGAGGGTCTGGGCAGCCGAAGCACGCTCTACGTGTGTGTGATCAGTACCGCTTAAATGCACCGACTTTGTCGTGTCCACATTGGCCATCATTGCCGGCATTGTCATGGCAGAGGCCGCTTGATCGATGTGGGTGTCGTGGATCAGCACGCCAGTAGCGGTGCTGAGGCTTATGAGAATCGCGAGGGGGTTAAGAAGTGTTGTTAGCATATGTGTATTTTTATAGGGTTTAACTATAATTTAGCATATGCTTATGCTTTTGTCAATTAGATGTCTTCGTAGTAACTATTCGTGGTGATACGATCCGCCGCGGGCGATTTCCTGCGCACGATAAAGCTGTTCAATAAGAATGAGGCGCACCAGCTGGTGGGGGAAGACGAGATGAGAGAGCGACCACATGACATCAGCACGACTCTCCAGGGCTTCATTCACCCCATAGGCTCCGCCGATTATTATCGTCACCTTGACGCTTGATTCCAGCTTGTCGAGAAGAAGCTTTGATAGCTGAGGTGAAGAGAGCTGGATACCCTTCTCGTCCAAAAGGACGACAAATTCATCGCTTCCCAGGCGCGAAAGAATGCGCTCAGACTCTTCCTGGCGGGCGCTCGCACCTTCAAGGGACGAATGTGGCAAAAGTATCCATTCTACGTCAAACGGCTTCTTCAGGCGCTTCTGATAACGTTCCAGGCCATCCGCAATCCATATCTCATGCTTTCTGCCGACAGTAATAATCCTAATCATTAAAACGCAGCTTTTCCGCTATCGGCGCGAGAACATCCGAATCAACGATCACCGGTTCGCCATCCGCCTTCAGTCCTTCACCCTTGTTAAAGGGGATGAGATGGACATGGGCATGCGGCACGTCGATACCCTTGATAACAACACCGACTCGTTCCTTACCGGTCACTTCGCGGATACGGGCTGCAACCTTTTTAACCGTTTGCCACATTGCCTTATAATCTTCGTCGGGTAAATCAATATATTGGTCGACCTGAACCTTCGGGATAACAAGCGTGTGGCCCTCGCGCACCGGCTGGATGGTTAAAAACGCCAGTGTCTTATCGTCCTCGTATACCTTGTGCGCGGGAATATCCCCGTTGATAATCTTCGTAAAAATTGACTCTTCCATAACTCAAGTATAGCGCTACCTCTGTTAATTTGCTACAATAGCGGATGCATGGAGAGATGCAGGAGTGGTTGAACTGGCCGCTCTCGAAAAGCGGTATAGGGTTACACCTATCGAGGGTTCGAATCCCTCTCTCTCCGCCATATTGACTTTTATAAAATTTATGCTAAAATAAATATGTCTTTAATTATACAAACCAACACTTTAACTTTAAAAAATGGAAAAAGAGATTGCCACCACAAGCAACGGCCATGAGATCCGGCGTCCTACCGAGCAGTTGGACGCTGAGGAATACGTCGGCCTGCTTGAAAAATTTGGCATTAACGGTGCGTCGCCCGCAGAACGTCTCGAACAATTAAAGTCCCTCTCCGCCGAAAGAATTGCCGTCCTTATCAGCAGCATCAACAAAGGCCTGCAGGGATCCAAGGATCATCTCTTGCGCAAAGATAGGGCGATGAAAATTGGCGAACAAGATACTATCGCTCCCGAGGATCGGTATGATGTTTTTGTGGCGCTTATCGATGACATCAAGAACACTCCTGACACGATTAATCCTGAAAGGGTGGCGGACACCCTTGCCATGGGCATCGTTCTTTTACACCCATTTTATGATGGCAACGGCAGAACGGCCCGTGTGGTAGGGTTAACATTTCGAGAAGGATTCGATGATCCTGACAGCTATGCGCAGGACTTTGAAGTCGTGACCGAACCGCGCGATCTGGCAAGGGCACGAGGCGGCTTCCTAATTTATAGCTATACACCCCAGTTCCCCGATGATTTTGACCGTTCGGACCCGACCCAAGTCTCGCATTATCTGCACGACCTTATTACTACTGAGGCAGAGGGCGCGTACATCGGACCGTTTGGACAAGCCCCATTAGAGATGCAGCCGGCTTCGTTAGCTGCTTAATAGGATCACCGGTCGGTCGACAATTCGTAGACACTATGCCTTGGCTATGACATCATAGACATATGTCGAAGCACCAGACCCAAAAAGACGACAGTTTGCCGACGATCTCGCTGATACTGGGTATTACGTCGCTGCTTGGGCCGGGGTTTTTGCTTGGTATTCCCGCTATTATCACCGGGGCGATCGCCTTAAAAAAGAACCAGGAAAATCAGGGATTTAGTATTGCCGGGATTGTCACCGGAAGTATCAGCACGGTCGTTTCTCTTCTTATTCTCGTTCTCATTGTTTTGGCCGTCATATGGGCCGTTAACACTCCTGAGTTAATTGATCAGCCACTGCCCACAGATCAATTGTTCGAAAGCAGCGCAACCTAAGGAGGTAAGGATGGAGAAGCGAAAAAGAATTGGGCTCCTCATCATTCTCGGTGTAGTCTTCGTTCTCGTAGTCGTCCTAACCATAGTATTACTAACAACACTACGTAAACCCACGCCCGAAACGAATAAAACCCCGATCGTCACACTGAAAAAACCGGTGGTCACGACCACCCATGTAGGAGCGGGGTTTGACGCCCCTACCGCCATTGTTTCGACGGGGAATACGTCCGATAAACGCCTGTTTGTGGTTGAACGGGAGGGCCGGATTATGTCGTTCACTCCAAACGAGGGAGGCGCGCCGCAGGTATTTCTGGATATTAGGGATCGCATTCAGGCGAGTGGAGAAATGGGGCTTCTCGGCCTAGCGTTTCATCCGGACTTCCAAAAAAACGGTGACTTTTTCGTTAACTATATCGACAAATCTCAAAATACCGTTATCGCCCGGTTTAATTCACCCGATAAGGCGATGGCCGAGACGGGCAGTGAAAAGAAAATTCTCGTGGTTAAGCAGCCGTACTCTAATCACAATGGCGGCGATCTGCTATTCGGCCCCGACGGCTATTTGTACGCCGCGTTGGGCGACGGAGGCAGCGCCGGCGACCCCGAGAACCGAGCGCAGGATATGAATAGCCTTCTTGGCAAGCTCCTCCGTCTCGACATCAATAAAGGCGACCCTTATGCTATTCCTGTCACAAATCCCTTTAAGAACGATGGTAATGCACGGGCTGAGATCTGGGCGTCGGGACTTCGAAACCCATGGCGCGTTAGCTTTGACAAAAAGACGGGAGAGCTTTACATAGCCGACGTCGGACAGGGAAAACTGGAAGAAGTAAACGTTCAAAAAGCCGATAGTAAGGGCGGCGAAAATTATGGCTGGCGCTGCTTCGAAGGGACGCTCTCGTATAATCCAACCGGATGTCAGGAAGCCAGTAAGTATGTCGCGCCTATTTTAGAGTATAATCACGACGAAAACCGCTGTTCAATTACCGGCGGATATGTCTACCGCGGCACAGCCCACCCGGCCTTAAACGGAAAGTACTTTTACGGTGACTTCTGTAACGGCCAGCTCTTTTTCGCTGAACAGCGCGATGGAAAATGGATACAGACCCAGGCGGCCAAAACTGACTTTGCAATTAGTGCCTTTGGACAAGACAGCAGCGGAGAGTTATACCTTGCCGACTTCAACAGCGGGACTATTCATACGTTAGCCGATAGTGCCAATTAGATAGATTCGCGCTCTTCCTCGCTGACTGGAAGAAATGCGAGAGCCAAGGCCGCGAACATCAGGCCCAGGTCCCGGAAGCTAATATCAAACAGGGCAAAGTTAGAAAGAGTAATCCCGGCTAACATCAGAAAACTCACAAGTGCCGCATACCGTACATAAACCCCGCTAAGGAGCCACACAGCAAGGGCTAACTCCACCACGGAAAATAATAGCAGGAGTGTCTCGGCAGGGAAGACCGCCGTAAGAAATTGCGGCAAGTACCCGATCCAATCATCGGGGTTAAGGGTCGACCCCAGCGCTGCATAAATAAATACAACGGCGAGACCCATGCGAAGAAAGATCGTCGAGAGACGGGGATATTTATCCAGCAATTTATTAACCCTGCCGATAAACTCCTTCATGTTGACATAATACACCAAGTTGAACGATGATTATAGTAATGAAAGAGAGGGGGAATATGAACAAGACGACTAAAGTTATCATCGCGATTGTTATCGTCGCCATCATAGCACTGGGCGCATGGGCGTTTATGGCCATGAGACAGTCGACCGACCAGAACAAATCATCTGAGAATCCCACCCCGCAGACCGAGACTACTCCGCCAGCCGAAAAGGAATCTGGCATTGGAGCGGTGGTCGTGTATAACGAAGACGGCTTCAGCCCTGGAATCTTCACGGTGAAGTCCGGCCAAACGATTAAAATTCTTAATGAAACAGATGAGACAATCGAATTTGCCTCTGATCCACACCCTACTCACACCATTAATCCCGAAATGAATTCCGGCGACATCGCAGCCGGTGGCACCAAGGAAGTTACCGTCACCCGAAAAGGCGAGTGGGGCTTTCATAACCATTTCAACCCCTCAAAGCGCGGAACAGTGACTGTCGAGTAACTCGGCCGCCACCGTCAAGCGACACGCTCGTGACTCCATATTATACGTACCTTGTCAGATCAAGAAAAAAGACCGCTTTAGGCGATCTTTTTTCATATGGTACACCCGACAGGATTTGAACCTATGGCCTTTGGCTCCGCAAGCCAACGCTCTATCCAGCTGAGCTACGGGTGCAAATGCGGTGTCACGCATGAAGGCATGCGCGGGCACCGCTTTTCGTGTAACTAGAAGGTGCTTTCTGACTGCATTTTCAGCAGCGAACATTGGTTATTGTACCATGCACCTCTAGTGAAGGGCAACACATACTGTATGCTAGCAGGCTAAAGTCGCAGTTTTCGCACTAATTTGTCGATAATATCCAGATGAAGCTCCTGCATCGGCAGTCGCGCGCCAAGCATATCAACGATTGCTTCGCCAGCTTCCTCGGGGAAATAGACAGATACACCCGGTAGAAACCGCTTGGTAGGGATAAGCATCACGGAATATTCAGCCCCGTCTCTCACAACCCCAAATCCTTTAAAGTCAGCAAAGGGGTAGAGTCTGTCGTTGATGTGAAGCCCTTGGCGGCTTAACGTGTAGTTAAGGACCCGCGGCGGGCGGTGGGAATATACCAACAGGGCCGCCGCCATTACCGGGATCAGAATCGCGAACGTGATCGACTGAATAACGAGAATTGCAAGGGCAATCAGCCCAATAACGACAATGGCGAATAACACGAACCATAGTCCGTTCTTCTCGTGATGGATATATTCGTGAGCCTGCCAGCGTACTGGCTCGTCAGCGGACGGTGCAGCAGGTTTGTCCTCCGGTGACGGAGGGGTCGGCTCCTCAAGAGGAGCGGAGCCTGCACCGTGCAGCGATTCATCGGGGGTCATAGAGACGACGGGTTCGGCACTCGCCGCCTGCGGATCTTCGGCCACGGCAAAAGGCGCCTTTGAAGGCTGCTCGACTGGGCGGACCCATTCGTTTTTATCCTGTTCAGGTTGCATATCGCTAGTATAGCACGAGCAGAATACCAGCAAGGTGAAATCATTTCTCATGGGATGCCAGGGGCGGATACGAGCGGCGCCAGCCACTCGGGCCGCCCCTGAATCCCTACGTGGTGATGAGGCAGGATGCACCCTCCCCGTCCACCAGGAGGACCGCGTTCACGATGCCCGCCTCGACGAGCCTCACCAGGTCCTCGGCCGGATCGTCTGCCGGCACCCAGGTTGGGTCGGCCCTGCCGCACAGTTCGCAGTAGCGAAGCAGTGCGAGACAGCCGTTCGCCGTCCCGGCACCTTGGATGTACTGGTGCTGACAGCGCAAGGCACAGTCGTCGCAGACCCTGCGCTGGACCTCGATGCTCCGCGCCAGCGGGCCGTTGCACTCCTTGCACTGAACGGCGAAGCCGAGCTGCATCCGCGAAGCGGTGGACCCTTCCTTGACCCGCAGGCCACCGTAGTACCCGTAGGACAGGAGCCTGCCGCGAACGGTGGCATCCTGCACGGTCTCCAGGTCCAGGTGGATCTTGAGACCGCCGCGGTAGTCGGTGTAGGTCACGTTGCCCTCGCGGCGCCTGTAGGACACCCCTCCACAGAAGAAGTCCATGCCCAGCAGGCGGTCCTTCGTCAGCGGATTGGCGTAGTGCGAGCCACCGAACTTCCACAGGAGCGTGTCCGGCGCTCCGGCCAGTACTTGCTCGAGGATCTCGGCAGCGTCGCTACCCACAGGCTCGACCACGATGTCGTCGCCCTCCATGGTCAGCGCCACGTTCGTGCGCGTAAATCCGTCTCGAAAAGCCATTGCGGCCTCACCTTCGTAGGGATAGTGATCGATATCGATCTAAAAATACTTTACCATAAATTCATTAAAAAGAAAGAAGTCGAGCTATACTCGACTCTTTTCTTGGCGGAGGAGGGGAGATTCGAACTCCCGCTACAGGTCTCCCCGTACTAACGATTTAGCAAACCGTCCCCTTCAGCCACTTGGGTACTCCTCCAAAGTGACTTGACAATTGTAGCACACAACAGGGGCGGCGAATAGATTTTTGTCTAAGTTTTGCTATAATTAGATACATATGGTCTAAAGAAGAAAGGAGTGCCATGAAGAAATTGCATCGACATGCAGCCGTCATCGGTATTTTTGCCGCAGCCTTTCTTACTCTTTGGATCGCGCCTCAGACACACGCGGCTTTTGACCTTTCTATGATCGACGGGGCAAATTCAGCCAGGGGACTCGACCAAGCTACGGATCTTTTTGGCGCCACTGGTATTTTTACCACGGTCAGCAATGTCATGTTATTCATTGTCGGGGCACTC
>JALRBM010000109.1 GCA_023257755.1 Candidatus Saccharimonadia bacterium
GGCGGAGCATTTGGGATAAGGATGCTGCGAACAAAGTTTAGAAAACACCGACTAAAGCTTGAATCTACCATTGCCATTGAAAAGCTGGACGAGTTGGATAAATTTCTAAAGAAAGGTAAAATCGTTGCCGTCATTGGTGGAGATGGGACGATCAGCGCAGTAGCAGCAAAAGTTGCTGGCACGGAGGCTGTTCTTGCCCCGCTGCCTGGTGGGACCCTTAATCACTTCACGAAGGATCTGGGCATTCCCCAGGATCTCGACGAAGCGATAGCGGCGCTTCCGACCGGTACTATTCATCAGGTTGACGTAGCGAAAGTAAACGACCGGATATTTATTAATAATTCCAGTCTGGGCATGTATCCGACGTCACTTAGAACACGGGAGCGGTACGAGCGGTATATTGGTAAATGGCCTGCGGCGGCTGTGGCGGCAGTGCGGGGACTCATTGGGCTAAAGACCTATTCCCTGACGATAGCCGACGAGACATTTAAGACACCGTTCGTGTTTGTCGGTAATAACGAATACGTACTTGATAATTTGGGGACGGCGACGCGCACAGAACTGGACAAGGCTCGGCTTTGTGTTTTTGTTGCAAAGACGGCCTCCCGCTGGCGGTTGATCAAGATAGCGCTATGGACATTGATCGGTAAAGTGAAGGAGCTTGATGAGTTTGAGGTTCGCGAGGTGACGTCCCTAGAGATCCACTCGCGCCGCTCGCATCATGTCTCGTATGACGGTGAGGTTGCGCGTATGCGGCCGCCGATTCGCTACGAAAGTGCCCCCGGCTCCTTAAAGGTCTTGCGCTAAACTCGTATTCTTGGCCTAGGTAGTATAGTATAGAGGTATGAAAGTAAAAATCGAGATCGACACCAAGACTTTCGTGCGGTTTTGGCTGGTAGTGATTGGGTTTGCCTTTGCAATCCTTGCGATCTATAGCGCGAGTGCGGCATTAATTCTAATTGGTATCGCCTTGTTCCTGGCGCTTGCCCTTAACGCTCCGGTGAGTTTTTTGGCCAAGCATCTTCCTGGTAAATCACGTATCGCGGGGACGGCGGTCGCATATATTTTGGTTGTTGCCGCCCTTGCTGCTGTGGTCTTTTTGGTAATCCCGCCTATTGCGCAGCAAACGGCGAAATTTGCCGATACGGTTCCTGGTATTGTCGACGGGGCGATTAACCAGTGGCAGGGTTTAAGCCAGCTGGTCGAGAAATATAACCTGGAGGATCAGGTTAATAGCGCGGTGACGTCGCTTAAAAACAGTACGGCTGGTATCTTGACGAATGCTGGGCAAAACGTTGTGTCGGGTATCGGCTCGCTCTTTTCGATCATTGCATCGACATTCCTAGTCCTGGTCCTCTCATTCCTCATGCTTATCGAGGGTCCGATGTGGATGAAACGTATCTGGGGCGTGTACAACGACCAGGAGCGCATGGAGCGTCATCGCAATCTCACTCATCGCATGTATAATGTCGTCACCGGGTATGTGGGCGGTCAGCTGACTGTCTCTGCGATTGGCGCTGCTTTCGCCGGTATCGCGGTATTCGTCTTGAGCTTGTTCTTTAGCGCAGTGCCTGCTAATCTGGCGCTTCCAACCGTGGCGATTGCTTTTACGCTGTCGCTTATTCCTATGTTCGGCGCGACGATCGGAGGTGTTTTGGTATCTCTGCTCCTCGCATTCAATAGTCTGACGGCCGGTGTCATTTTTGCCGTTTACTTTATCATTTACCAGCAGATCGAAAATAACTTTATCTCTCCGACTATCCAGTCAAAGCGAGTCGAACTTTCTGCCCTGACCGTGCTGGCCTCGGTAACGATCGGTATCTATGTCTTTGGGTTGCTCGGCGGTATCATTTCGATTCCAATCGCCGGCTGTATCAAGGTGCTTCTGGAAGATTATCTGGAGCATGCCAAACGAAACCGAGAAAAGAGCGAAAAGCCGATCGCCAAGCTAGTTAAAAAATTACAAGGCGAATCCTCGTAAAAATCACTACCAATGAACAATGCCCCGCCTGATCAGGACGGGGCATGTTCGTATTCGCGTGGGGTCACGAGTCACCTGCTTGGTCGGTGTCATCGTCGAGCATCGGCTCGACGCGCGTGGGATTTTCCCTGCGGCTCCGCTCTAGGAACTGCTGGGTCGAGGACTGGGCGACTGCGGCCTGGGCCGCATACCTGTCGACGTGAACGCGCTTTTCACGCCTTCCCCTTCGCGCTTTTCTGGCCACCGGACTCACCTCCTTCTTGCAAAGTACGAACAGTGATTATATCGTAGCACAAAATGCTTACGAGGCGTACTCCCATATTGTGCCGCCGGCCGTGTCGCGGACGATGATACCGCGAGCTTTTAGGTTGTCGCGAATTGCATCGGACGACACCCAGTTTTTTTCGTCGCGGGCGCGTTCCCTGGAAATGATGAGCTGTTTTGACTCGTCATCGATATCGGGCGTGCTGGGAATCAGCTGCAGTCCTAATAGCCCGTCGATGTGTTCCAGTAGCTGGGCCAGCCCATACTGATGAATGTCGTCTAGCGACTTACCGTCAAGCTGCGAGAATGCTTCGTCTATAGCCCGAAGCGCGGCCGGGGTATTTACGTTATCGTTAAGTGCTTCAAGGATGACTCCAGAGACGGCGAGTAAGCTGACCGTCCCGTCGTTTGATGATTTTTCATCGTCGTCTTGAAGCGTATCATGGGTCTGGTGCCGAAGTGCTGCGATATTGCGCCAGTGGTGCAGACGATTTTTGGCAGCCTGGAGGTTTTCGAACGTAAAGTTGCCCTCGTTCTGATACTGACCCTGCAGGACGAACATGCGAAAATCAAGTGGATTGAATCCTTTGTCTTTCAGATCCTGAAGGGTAAAGCCGTTTCCCAGGCTTTTGCTGATTTTAGTGCCGTCAACTTTGAGATGATTGTTGTGAAGCCAGAAGTGGGCGAACTGCTGACCTGACGCCGCTTCGGACTGCGCGATCTCGTTTGTGTGGTGAACGGGAATGTGATCGATACCGCCGGTGTGAATATCGATGGTTGGCCCCAGGATACTCATGGCCATTGCCGAGCATTCAAGATGCCAGCCAGGGAAGCCCATGATGGGTTTCTTGCTATCAAGGTTCTTGCTCGCACCCGTTTCTTCTGCCTCCCGTGTTGTTCGCTGGCGCTCCAACGGAGTCAGGTCGCCAGAAGAAAGAGTGCTCGCCGAACCTTCCAGAAGATCGGCCGGCGTTTCCCATTCCATATCGCGTGTTTCGCCTGGCTTTGTGAACTTCCAAAGGGCGAAGTCGCTGGGACTGCGTTTTTCAGGATTGAATTCTACCCGCGCCCCGGCTTTTTGCGCGGCCAGGTCCAGGCCCGCAAACGCAGCGTAAGTTGGAAATTTGGCAGTATCAAAGTAGATACCATCGCTGGTTTGGTAAGTATAGCCCTTTTCTTTCAATACACGTACCAGTTCTAGCTGCTGGGGGATAAAGTCTGTTGCCCGCACGATATGCTCGGGGGTAATGAGGCCAAGCTTTTCCATGCCGGCAATAAAATCTTCACTGTACATTTCAGCGATGTCCCAGGCGGTCTTTCCCTCGCGACGGGCACCTTTTTCGAGCTTGTCTTCACCTTCATCTTCGTCGCTCACCAAGTGGCCGACGTCGGTAATGTTCATGACGCGCTCGACATGGAAACCGTCCGCGATCAAGGTGCGAACCAGCGTATCCCAGAAAATATACGCCGTCCAGTTACCTACGTGCAGCCGGTCATAAACGGTTGGGCCGCACGTGTAGAGCGAGATCTTATTAGGTTGAAGTGGCGTAAAGGTTTCAGTTTTCTTGGTAAGCGTATTGTAGAGTTTTAATGTCATCTGTCACGTCCCTCGTTAGATAATAAAGGTAGAGCACTATTGAAGTGCTAAGGTACGGAACTGACAGTAATTATGCTTCATAGTCATCGATTATCTTATGCGTCGCGTTTACAAGTTCTCTTACTATTGTATCGTACTCTTCGTAGGCGCGGAAGCCGGCGGCGTATTTGTGACCGCCCCCGCCAAAATAGCCGGCGACCTGCTCGGCAATAGGGAGATTACCCCGAAGCTTGCCTGTTACCTTGCCATCGGGGTAGGTTTTGATAGCGACGGCCAGGTCAACCCCTTCAACCAATCTCATCTCATCCAGAACAAGGACGCTTGGGTTGTACTGATCGCTATAGGCTTGGATGTCTTCCCAAGGGATGTGGACGAGGGCAAGCTTGCCGTTCAGGAAATATTCGACGCGTTGGATAAGCTCGCCCTTGTACTTTAGAATCTCGGGCGATTTTTTCATGAACTCGCGCCGCCTTGATTCGATTTCAGCGTTACTCGCTCCTAGTTCAGTCAGTTTGCCTGCCACGAAATAGGTGTTTGGCAGCGTGTTCGGGGTAGTCAGGCCAAGGCTGTCCGACATAATGGCCACAAGCATGTTCTCGGCCGCCTGCGGATTTATCTTCCAGTCTGCCTTCGATGCTAGTTCATAAAGAATTTCACCTGTAGCAGCCGCTTCTTCCATGAGTGCGGTGTGGTCAAAACTCAATGTCGAGGCTGTTTCGGTGTGATGGTCGATCACGAGTACCGGATGAGTTTCCAGGAAGGCGCGCACACCGGGCGCTTCGAGCACTTTGGTGATCAGGATATCCGCGCTGGTGTCGGCAATGATTACCAGGTC
>JALRBM010000025.1 GCA_023257755.1 Candidatus Saccharimonadia bacterium
CCGTCGCCGTCTTTACCGTAGCAGTGTGTGAATGATCATCAGCATGCCCGTGCGTCGCAAGGGCTAGGGAGGTGAAAATGAGCGTCAGCACAAAGAAGACATAGGCCTGAATAAAGCCGATGAACAACTCGAATGCCATAAAGAACGGCAGCACGACGCTTGCAGCATAACTGGTCAAGATTGCAATCAAAAGAAGCAGCACTTCACCGGCAAAGGCGTTCCCGAACAGACGGAAGCTTAACGCGACCAAACGAGAGAACTCGCCCACAAATTCCAAGACACCTTCAAACGCCCCGATGGGATCCTTAAACGGGTTCTTGGCGTAGCGTCCGATATTACCGAAAAAGCCGTGTTTTCGCACTGCATACACCTGAGTAGCAACGATCGTGATAATCGCGAGTGCAAACGTAAAGTTAAGATCGGCTGGCAAAGCCCGAAACAGCGGTACGCCATTTAGCGTAATCGCGCCGACGCCTGGCAAGACGCTAAGCCAGTAGGTAACGAGAATTACGAAGAACATCGTAATCGCCAGCGGGAAAATACGGCGGGCGGTCTTTTTATCGCCGATGATGTCCTCGGCCTGCGCCAAAAAGCCTTCGAATGCCCACTGGACAACACCTGTCAGGAAATTCCGTTTACCTTTTTTGAGCCTAGAGGCAACGTACCAAAGCAGACCCACTGTCACAAGAATGCCGATGACACCAAGGATAATTGAATTCGTAATTGAAACAGGGCCGAGCTTAAACACCTCTTCGGCGGCCAGGCTGATGTGCGGTTCGGTAGCAGCAAACTGTGTAATCATATTATTTACGAACATTCCTTAATTGATTGCGGATGAGCAGGCCGGCGATAATTGATCCAACGAGAATACCAATGACAGTTATCCAAAATTTTGTGTTCAGCTGGCTATCGACCCACAGGCCGATAAGCATTAAGCCGATCGTTGGAACGAACATCCTCCAAGTAGTATCACCAATCGTTGCGAGCAATAAAATAACCGTCGAAGATGTCGGCGGCACCTTAGGATCATCGCCTTTGGTTGGTGATGTGGCCATGTACCCTTATACTATACCAACAGAAAGAACATTTGCCTAGATGCCACGACGAAATAATACCCCGCAGCACCAGCCTTTTCGCTTTTCTAGCAGCTGCGACAAAAAACGACGCTTTCCGAACGAGCGGGAAGCGATAAAGGCCGCCGGCCATCAGATGCTGCTGAACCCCGAGCTCGAGCTTACTACCTATAAATGCGATCTCTGCAGTGGATGGCATTTGACAAGAGAGACTGGGCCTCGACATAATAGTTAGTAATGAGGAGAACATGCTATACTTAATATAGTAAAGGGGAATAAAAATGAGTGACACAGTAATCCAACCAGACTCGACAGCAAAAGATGCGGGCAGTGATCCAAAAGTTATCTTATATAGCACCACTTGGTGCGCATTTTGCCGTACCGAGGAGCAGTACTTTCAGAAACTAGGCGTTGAATATGTCAAAAAGGACGTCGAAGCCGACAAAGAAGCCTACGAAGAATTAATGGGGAAAATCGGCGGTAACTTCCAGGGCGTGCCAGTGACTGACATCGCTGGCGATATTGTCCTTGGGTTTGACCGCCACAAAATCGATGACCTACTGAGGCAAAAGCAACTTGTTGCCGCCTAATAATTCACCAATAATAAATAATCCGCCAACTCAGGCGGATTATTTATTACAGAGGCTACTTCTTCTTAAAGCCGACGCCAGCAAATACAACCACTAATCCGACCAGGATGATAAGGACCGGCCATAGCTTGCCGACTGACTGTTGCCATCCGTCAACCTGCAAAAGTCCGAGGAAGAGAACGCTTGGAACAATTAATCCTGCCGCCATGTAAACAAGAGGTGAGAACTTGCTGATCCAATAACTTACCAGTAGACCAATACCAGGAATAAGAATAAACACCGGCCAAAGCTCCGCCATATCGCGCCATATAAACAGCCCCAGTGTGAATTTAAAGAAGAACAGGCCTAGCAAGGTGAGAATAGTTGCGAAATACGCGAGTATTGCGCGGCCGACGTTACTCGCCGTTCCCCAGGCCCATCCTGCGAGGCCTAGGCCTGTCATAAGAATATAGGCTGGCCAAAAGTTACTACTGTTCAGTCCGCCCCAATTATTTGCAACCGCTAGTAATAGCACTCCAATAAGAGTAATCAGTCCGCCGGCTACAAAAGGGAAGTTTGGTTGTGATTGTTGGTGTTTCTTCATAGCATCAACTATATCCTGTCAGACCCCAGTACACAATAAATTATGTACCGATCTGCACCATTTCGCCGCCAATCGCATCGCGGAAATAGCCGTCGTGGCTGACATACAACACTGCACCAGAGTACTTACCGAGCGCCGTTTCCAGTTCCTCGATACTAGGGAGATCGAGGTGGTTGGTCGGCTCGTCCAAGATAAGCAGCTGCGGATCATTCGCTAGCATCGATATAAGTTGGAAGCGTGCTTTCTGACCTCCGCTTAGACGAGAAAGTGGCACTCTGCCATCGCCCTCGGTAAAAAGATAATCATTCATCAGTCCGCGAACCTTTGTCGTTGATATCGCCAATCCTCGATCCAGATACATCCGTTCAATCGCATCTTCAAGCGGTAGATCAAAGTAAGTCGGCGACACCTCCTGCTCGTAAATTCCGACCCGGACATGGGTGTCCATGGTTATCTCGCCAGAGAAAATCTTTATCGGTGAAGCACTGCCCGAAAGCAGCGCCTTAATCAGCGTCGTCTTTCCAGCCCCATTCCGACCACGCAGCTCCAACGCCTCGCCCTCGCGAAGATCGATATTCACCCCGGCAAACAAAGGTGAGTCGCCGTAGCCGAGGCTTAGATCTTTGGCAGTTACCAGCACGTGCTTGCTGCGTGATTCGTCATTTTTCAGGTTCATGCGGATATTCTTCGCTTTGAACTTGTCGTATTGCGCCGCAACCTTGTAATTCAATTCAGCCGCCGACTCCTTATCTATCCAAAAGGTAGGTTTTTCCTTTGCCTGCAGTTCGGCCAGCTCTTGTCGGCTTTTTTCCTCTAGGCGCTTAAACTTTTGAATCGTACCGGGGTTACGCGACTTTTCCTTGAGGCGCTGATAGTCCAGCACCTTTATCTTAAGGTTGGCAATCCGCTTCTCGATCATCTCAAACTCGTTCATCTGGCTGCCCGTCGAAACGGCATTTTGTTTCAAATACGCATCGTAGTTGCCTTTGTAGCTAACGCTTTCACCATCCTTTAGTTCGATGATCCGATCGACCTCGCGCAGCACGTCGCGGTCGTGCGTAATAACCAGCACCGATTCGCGGGCGCTCTTTAACCACTCAATAAACTGGGCCTTTGCGACGTAATCCATATGATTGGTCGGCTCGTCGACAAGCGCCAGCTGCGCCTGAGAGTGCATGATTTTTATTACCTCAACCAGCCGCTTTTGGCCTCCCGAAAGGGAAGTAAATGGTCGGTGCGCCGTCCCGTTCAGCTGAAAGTTGTTTAGCTCCCGTTCGATTTGTTCTTCGATCTGATAAAATCCCTTGTCGTCAAAACGCTGCAGCGCCGCCGTATATTCGTCGATTAAACGCATATTGTCGCCCATCTTCGCCGGATACGTTTCGATGATGCGGCTAAGTTCGGCATATTCTGGCAGACCCTCCAGGACATATTGAATTACCGTGGTTTCACCCATGTCATGGTGTTCTTGCCGAGTCGAAACAACGACTGTTCCGCGGCGATAAATTATCTCACCGCTAAAATCCTTGTCGGTTCCGGCCAAAATAGCAAAAAGTGTCGACTTACCGACCCCATTGCGGCCAACAACACCAACTTTCTCTCCCTCGTTAATACTAAAACGAATGCCACTCATCAGGGCTTTCGGACCAAAGCTTTTCTCGGTAACGGAAATGTCGGCAATCATATCTGTAGAAGTATAGCATGCTATTGTACGATGATATAAAATATGTTATTATAATAATTGAAGGCTTCGAGCACATTCATCCTTCGAAAGGGGATACCATGGGATTTTGGGGCTGGGTCGGCATCATTGCCGGCATCGTCGTCTTGGCAGGAGCCGCTGCGGCCTTCTGGGGTCGCGAGTCCTTCAAAACCGGCTTCGCAAGCGGTCGCGAGCGTCACGCAAGGGTTCATGCCACCCGCGTCACTCTCCACAACATGGAGAGGATGGCAGGGGCACTGGAAGCAATGCTCCGTCTCTCTCCGGAGGAGCGGGGGTCGTTCTTCGACGGGGTCTTCCCGGAGGGCACAACCCTCCCCGCACCGATCACCAACACTGACGTCGACGGTCTCTACAGCACGGACCGCAGCGAGGCAGACGCCAACCTCCACGCGCTGATCGACAAGATCCGCGCCGCAGCCAACCAGCTTCGCTCCTAGACCCATCTCACACTCCGCTCAGCTTCACCATGAGCGCCAAGCGCCACCATCCGCCGAAAGAGCGTCGAGGGTGACCCTCGGCGCTCTTTCGCTTTTTGGGCGTATATGTCATTATAGTGCAGTCAGAAGAAGTTCACTGCGAAGAGGGAACCCTGATGAAAATCATCCTTCCCGTCGTTGCCGCTGCGGCCGTCGTCATCTACTTCGTCCGCAGGAACCGCCGCACACGCGTCATCCTGATGGACGAGCAGGCGAGGGTGCGCAGTGCCCTGTCCCGCGTGCGGAAGATCGCCGAGGATCACAAGGGTGATGACGAGGCCATCCGGCGCGAGCTGAACAAGCTGTTCGAAGCCGGCGAGATGGCGGAGTGCGTCTCCCCCGAGATGGACCTCGACACGATCGTCGCCACCCTGGAACGGGCCATCGCCGACCAGAACAAGCGGGCGGACATCGAAAGGACCTTCCGCGAGGAACGCTGACCAAGCGTCGGAAGCCCCGCCCACTCGAAGAGGGCGTCGGTGATCTTCCGGCGCTCTCTTCATGTCCATTCGTAGTTTTGGCAAGGATATATCCTTGCATTTCTAGTATATATGTGCTATTATAGTATTGTCAGCAAGCGTTCTTTTCGTGAGGGGATTCCATCATGCAGGCCCTGCTTAGCCAGCCCGGTGCAACAGCCGTCATCATCGCCATGATCATCGCCACCATCCCGCCCCTGATCCGGCTCGCCGAGCCCATGGTCGCATGGATGACCGAGTCCTGGCGCGACACCGACCCGGCCCGCATCGAGCGCGGCCTGGAGGAGAACTTCCTCCACGAGCTCTTCCGCATCCGACGGGACTACACGACCACGCCCGCCCAGCTGCGGAAGGAGCTGAACATGCTGCTCCAGCAGTACCGCCGCGTGCCGAGGTGCATCAAGCCCGGCATGACCATGCTGGACATGATGAACACCCTGATCCACAGGACCCAGCACCCGGTCGGGACCTTCCACAAGGAAGAGCACCCGGCCCTTGCCGAGGCCACCTCGCGCTGACACGAGCGCCGAGAGAGACTACCCGCCCCAAAGAGGGCGCCGGCGGTACTCCCGGCGCTCTCTTCACGTCCAGGGGCTTTTATCTCTCCTCGTAGTTATTGATAGCGTCTTCGTAAAGTCGGGCCAGCTTCGCCACCTGGCGTTCTTCGGTAAATGCCCCGGCCAGGCGCTTGCTTTCTTTGCCATAGGCTTCGCGTTTTTTCGCATTGCCTAAAAGAGGGACGAGGACATCCGCCACACCCTTGGCTGATTTCGACGCATACTCTCCATTGACTCCGGGTTCCATTACTTCGGAGAGTTCTTTATCAATCAGCACAAGTGGCAGACCAGCCAGGGCTGCTTCATGCACCGCCCATCCTTGGGTGTCAGTCGTTGAGGGGAAGACGAATACGTCCATTGCTGCGTAGGCGGCACCAAGTTTCTCGCGCGGGATTGCCCCTGTAAATGTAATTCTGTCAGCAAATTTGGATTTTGCCGCCTTTTCTTCAAGCACTTTTCGATATTCAAAATCCCCGACGAACATCAGGCGGGCATGTGGGCGCTCCGCCGCCACCTTGCCAAGAGCGGTAATCAGCAGGTCAAGGTTTTTCTCCGCGCCCAGGCGCCCAACAAATCCGAACACTTCATCTTTCTCATCAATATTCCAACGTTGACGGAATGCGGCCAGTTCCGATTTTGTCGGCGCGGGCAACTTATTGACACCATTCGGCATCAGGGTCACTTCGTAGCAGTAATTATCGTCGTCTTGCCAGCTTTCAAGCTGTTTTTTGCTTTTACGGCTAAGGGCGATGACCGCGTCACATTTGCTATAAATTAACGTGATAGCGTGCTCGACAATATCAATATTCCACTGGACACGTTCACGCCGGGGCTTATACAGCTTCATCAGCTCCCTGATATCCTTGCCGTTCACACGGATCGCAAACGGCAGCAGGGCGATCAACGCCAAAAGTCCGGGCAGCAACGATCCATCCTGATAATGTTCGACGTATTGGCGTAGATCGGTACAGTGCTGCGCAACCAGCGGCGTGTCCGTCTTGTACGCGGCATACACGCCCATCATACCCACCTGGCCGGGGGTGAAGAAGTGAATTACATCCAAATTAAGTTCACGTACTTTTGAAAGCACGCGGGGAGGAAAGAAAAAGCTCGTGTCGTAATCATCATAAAACGGCCCCTTGATGCTCGGAAATCGAATGACCCGGTCTTCGTCCTCGTTCAGCAGTTCGGACTGCTGACTGGGACGGATACTGCTGGCGGGACAAAAAATAAATACTTCGTGCCCCTGGGCTTCCAGGTGAGTTTTTAAAGATTCTACTACATAAACGATGCCGTTAATGGACGGCCGGTACGTGTCGGTAAAAAGGCCAATGCGCATATATGCTCCTATTGTAACAGCTGATGGTAGAGTTTGACGAGGCGTTCGGCAGCGGCACCGCTGTCAAACCTCTTCGCAATAGCGTCCGCTTTTTTCTTCCACGCTGCGTAGGCTTTTTTGTCATCTTTAAGGGTTCTGATCGCCCCACTGAACTCATCATCGTTGCATCGCCAGGCATCATCCTTGAACGTGTCGTCGTATTCGGGAATGTCCCGCAGGACGATAGGCAGTCCCGCCCCGGCGGCCTCGAGAACGCACATCGGGTGATTTTCCTGTTCGGCCGGCAGACAAAAGACATCGGCGGCACTCAGGTAATTCTTAATTTCATCATGGGGAATAACCCCCGGAAGCTTCAGGTTTTGAGGCGGGGTTTCAATCAGCTTTTGCATCGTAGTGTAATCCGCGCCCAGGCGTTTGAAGGGAATGCCCCCGATCCAGATAAAGGTCACATCCGGCAGTTCTTTTGCCATCCTGACGAACATATCAAGCCGCTTCCTGGGCTGAACCTGGCCAATGCCCACCACCACGAATTCATCACCCTTCATTTTCAGCTTCTGGCGAGCGGCCTGTTTTTTTGCATCGTCGGAGGCGTATTGACTCATATCGATCGTGTTGTAGAACGTTTCGATTTTTTCCTGGGGCACTTTCAGATCTTCATGGAGGATACGCGCCACCGTGCCAGAAACAGCCAAGACTTTGTCGGCACGATTATAATACCAGCGCATATATCCCCGCACAGCCGGGAGCAGCTTGTCCATCAAAATGATCGAGCCGACAAGCGACGCCGGGACCACATGGGCAGAGACAACCTTTTTCGGCCCACGCTGAAACAGCTTGCGCCAGGTCGAAGGGCCAATTGTATGTAGGTGAACGATATCACAGTCGACGGTGCGGCCAAACTCCCCCCGTATCAGCTCAATATCAGACCGTTTGTTAAGCGAATCAACCATTTCTTCAAAAGCAGTGTGGACTCCGTGACCCTGGACTGAGATGTCGCTCTCAGACGCCATATTTACCCGAATTTTTTGCATGAGACTAGTGTACCACAGCCTTCAGAACTTCGGCGACGCGATCCGGCGACTCGATTGGAAGCAGGTGGCCGCCCTTTAAAAAGACGACTTTGGTATCGCCAAACACGGCACACATCTCTAAATAATCACGTTCTTTCGCGGTCGTATCATAAAGCCCGCACATCACCAGCACCGCTTCACCATGCTTTGCATATTGATACGCCGAACCATCCAGGATCATATCGACTAGGCCGGCCTGGAAGACCGTTTGGGTATACGTTGGCTTGGACCGCATGCCAACCCATCGAACGCGGCGCCTTGCCGCGCGGGTGTGGACTTTGATCAGCGCCCGACCCCTTAGATAAATGAAGAAGCGCCAGTTATAAATATACGCCCAAAATGAGGCCGAACGCATAATAATCCGCGCGTACCTAGCATACATATCACTTGGGGTAGGGACGGGGTTAAGCAAGACGACTTTGTACTTCTTTAAAACCGATTGACCGATAACAGCCGAACAGCCAAAAGAGTGGCCAACCACAAGTGTTGGTTTACCGATTTCTTTACGCACCTTAGAGAGAACCCCCTCGAACCAACGTCGGAGCGAGACTGCATCAGGAAGGCGTACCGCGTCTGTTTTGCCGTGGCCGGGCAAGTCAACGATAACTAATCGGTAGGCATCGGCTAATTCCACTGCAAGTGGGATAAGACCAGAATGGTCGCCGCCAATCCCGTGGACCATGACCGCGATAGGCTTGTCGCTCTTCTCTGTTGCCCAGGCAGTTGTCACCTTGCCAAGCTCATGAAGTGATACTTGTGTTAGATGGCGTTTTGCCCAAGCCCGATAATCCATGCTCCTCACTATACCATTTACGCTCTAATAACCGTGCCCACGGGTTCTCCGGCTGCAGCCCGGGCAATACTGCCTTCTTCCAGTAAACTAAAGACAATTATTTCCTGGGAATGATCATATGCTAGGGCGATTGCCGCTTTATCCATCACCCGGACGTCCGGCTGTTCGACCGCTTGACGGAGGGTGAGGGAATCAAGCTTTTTAGCGTCAGGATGACGTTCGGGATCGCGGTCGTAGACCCCGTCGACCTTGGTCGCCTTTAGAATGACGCTGCACTCCAGTTGCAGCGCCAGGCTGACTGCTGCCGTGTCGGTGGTGAGATACGGCTGGCCGATGCCGCCGGCAACGATCACCACACGCCCCTTTGCCAAATGGCTGAGGGCTCGCCGATGCGTGAACTGGTCCGCAATTTGATCGGCCTTAATGCTCGTCAGTGCGCGGGCAGGGAGGTCGTTCGCACTGAACACATCTGCCAGCGCCACGGCGTTCATCATGGTGGCCATCATGCCGATATTGTCAGCGGTGATACGGCTGATACCGCCCCCTGTGATCTGTGCGCCGCGGGCATAGTTACCCCCACCGATCATCACCACTACTTCAGCAGCCTCTATTTTTTTGATTTCCCTGGCGATCCAGGCCGCCCGCTCAGGGTCGAATCCTCCGTTATATTTGCCTTGCAATTGTTCACCCGAAAGTTTTAGGAGGACGCGTTTATACATGGTTAAATTATAGCAGACAGAGACAGGTATTTACTTTTTTAATATTTTAGGGTATAATAATACTACACAGTTGCCGACGAAAGGGAAGTGCAATGGCCAACAAGGCTTGGACCCGAAAAGACGAGTTCCTCTTCTGGATCGCGGACGAACTGTCGATCCTTCGTGCCCTGCTGGGGATGGTCGTGTTCGGCTGGGCCCTGATCTGCATCTTCAACGCCGACTGGGCCTGGGTCGCGCCTGCCATCCTGTACATCGTGGGATGGAGCAGCGATCTCTTCGACGGCCTGGCGGCTCGCAAATGGGGATCGATCGGTCCGGACTGGAAGGAGCAGATCGAGGCCGGAGAGCTGGACATGAGCCTGTTCAAGAACAAGCTCAAGGGACTGCTCCTGGACGCCGACGGCATCGCCGACAGCATCTTCGCGTTCCTGACCTCTGCGGTGCCGGTCATCTACCTGCTCGTCCACAGCGAGAGCAAGGGGATGATCATCCTGGCCACCCTCCTGGCGATCTTCTACGTCCTCTCGGGGGTGCTGGGCCTCATGATGGTGATCGCCGATCAGGGCGACGCCGACGCCCGGCAGACCAAGACCCAGAAGTTGATCCGCTTCAACAT
>JALRBM010000098.1 GCA_023257755.1 Candidatus Saccharimonadia bacterium
GAAGAATTGGAGGGGTATACCACGAATACGGATGAATTTACCCTTGTCAATTTGCCCCACTCGACACATATCGTCAAACTTTTGCAAAGAATCCGCGATGAATCACATCGTTTTGCCGTGAGTTATCATACGGTGCTAAAAAGGCAAAAACAAACGGCGAGTACTTTAGAGGAGATTCCTGGGATCGGTCCGGCGACGCGCCGCAAGCTTATTAAAACATTTGGCAGCATGCGCGGCGTCCAGAATGCAACGGCAGAGGAGCTGGGCACGGCGGTTGGGAAGACCAAGGCCGAGATTATCGGGCGCTATTTGTCGCCCAAGAAACCTATGGTAGATTGAGTATAGGAAAAGTAGGGTGGCATGAATAGACTTCAAACATTACATCCAAAGGCAAGAGGATTCAGTATCGCTGAACTGCTTATCGTCATCGCAGTGATTGGTATTCTCGCGTCGATCGCATTGGTGCTCTACCCGGGGTATCAGCAAAGAACGCGTGACAACGAGCGCAAAAGCGATCTCCAGCAAATATCGGCTGCCCTGAGCGCGCATGCGCTGCAGAAGAATAATTTTATTGAAATCGGGAGCGGCTGTGGCCTGAACGGTAACGGGAACGGCTGGGTAAATGCCGGGCCATCGGAGCTTGGTCTTTATCCTAAATCCATCACGACGTGTTTGCAGGAGGCGGGCGTGCTCGCCCAAGGGGAATTTATTGATCCTTCGGGATGTACCTGGGATAGCGGCGGAAATTGTGGATCGTGGAACAGTACCCCCGCCAAGGCGTATATGAAGGCAAGCTGCCTGAAAAACGGGCAGGTGGAAACCTTTGTATTTGCTTATCTCGAATCCCAGCCCGCCAATAACGCGGTTGTGGATGCCGTATGCCCCGCCGGAACGGTCAATGGCTTTACAGCTGACGGCCAAAGGTGGGGGACGTACTACGGTATGAACTATTATGTTTCGGTTCGCTAAAACCCTAGCCAGCCCTCGAAAAAACCGCTATAGTATAGGGAGTTTATGAAAAGGCAATTTTTCGTTTTTATTATCCGTTGGATACTGAATTCATTTGGGTTGTGGGTCGCGGTCAGGCTGTTCGGAACGGGGTACGGCTCGGCTGATCTTGAGGCCACCGCCTGGGTGTTTCTGTTTGCCGGATTGATTTTCTCTATCATTAATAGTATTTTGAAGCCGATCGTTATCATTCTTTCACTGCCGGCGATTCTGTTGACGTTGGGGTTGTTTACAATCATCGTCAACGGTTTCATGGTGTATGTTTCACTGAAGCTGGCACCGGGACTTAATATGACATTCTGGAACTCTGTCCTTACCGGTCTGGTACTGAGTTTGGTAAACTATATAGTAAGCAGTGCGTTGGAACTTCAATATGAGCGCAGGCAGGAGAAAAGATCGTAATGGACGGAATTTTACAGATAATTACAGTTGGCTCGGCACTTTTGATGATCATCGCGATCCTTTTGCAGCAACGAGGCGCATCGCTGGGGGCCGGATTTGGTAGCTCCGGCGAACTTTTTACGACCCGCCGGGGTCTGGACAAAAACCTGTTTGAAGTTTCGATTATTTTTGCCGTTATTTTCGTTCTCTCTATATTAGCCGGGCTCCTTTTGCCATCGTAATCGGGATGCATCCGTGGCGGAAGAAAAAGAAGGTTGGAAACAGTTTCGTAAGCTGAGCTTCGATAGCAAGAAGGTCTCTCGTCGCGTCAAAAAAGCCGAAACGGCAACGGTTCGTCATGCCCGAAAGTTTATCGTTGGCCGCCTTGACAATATCCGAAGTGTCCGGCGTCACATCATCATGTGGCTGCTCCTTGTGGGTGGGTCGATTGCGGCGGTCAGCATGCAATTTATCTGGTTCCAACAAAGCTATCAGGCGACCGCATCAGGGTCGGGCGGCACGTATGCAGAGGCGGCACTGGGTAAAATTGATACGCTGAATCCGCTTTACGCGACCACGAGTTCAGAGGCCACGGCAGCCCGACTGCTTTTCTCGTCGCTCTATGCATATGACACGACCGGGCATCTAAACGGTGACTTGGCGGAAAGTTTTCAGGTGGATGCGTCGGGGATGGTTTACCAGGTAAAAATTAGGGATAATGCCTACTGGCACGACGGTACTCGCCTGACGGCCAAAGACGTAGCATTTACGGTCAATTTGATTAAGAATCCTGAAGCCCGGTCGCCACTCCGGATCAATTGGCAAGATGTTACCGTCGAGGCACTCGACGATACAACGGTACAGTTCAAGCTGCCAGCTGTTTACGCGGCTTTCCCTCATGCTTTAACGTTTGCCGTGCTCCCGGAACATGTGCTTCGCGATGTCAGTCCGGGTGCAATCCGGGAAAATGCGTTTAGCCGCACACCTATCGGCAGCGGACCGTTCGCTTTTCGGCTTTTACAAAATGCCGGGGGTGACGCCGGCGGGCAAGTCGTTAATATGAGTGCGTTCGAGCGCTATCATGACGGCTTGCCGAAATTGGGGCGGTTTGAAATCCATGCATACGAAACCCAGGATAATATTGTCAAGGCGCTGCGCAGTGGCGAGGTAACGGGCGCGACGGATGCGCTAGGGATAGCTAAAGGACAGATTGATGAGCACAACTATACGACGATCGTGCGGCCGACTAACAGCGGCGTTTATGCACTTCTGAATAACGATAGCCCGATTCTAAAAGATAAGGCTGTGCGCCGGGCGCTTCAGCTTGCGACTGACACCGCAGTTATTCGAAAAGCCTTTGATGGCAAAGTGCCCGCTCTTGAGCTGCCCTTCATAAAAGGTCAGCTTGCCGGGGCTGATGTCCCGCTGGCGCCGGCCCATGACCTTGCGCGGGCGAAGGCGCTGCTCGATCAGGCGGGGTGGCCGCTTAATGGGGATATCCGCCAAAAAGGGGAGACAAAGTTGCAGCTGATAATTGCAACAACCAAGAACCCTCAATACGAAAAAGCGCTTGAGGTCATCGTTGGACAGTGGCGAAAATTGGGTATTGATGTGGTAACGAACGTGGTTGATCCCAATGACCCTTCTACCAATTTCGTCCAAGGCACGTTGCAACAGCGAAATTATGATGTGCTTCTTTATGAACTACTAATTGGGGCTGATCCGGACGTCTATGCGTACTGGCACTCATCACAGGTGGGGATGAATGGCTATAACTTCTCGAATTATTCAAACAGTACTGCTGATGCCGCGCTAGCGAGCGCCAGGTCACGGCTCGAGCCTGATCTGCGAAACATTAAATACAAGGCATTTGCACAGCAGTGGCTCGATGATGCCCCGGCGATAGCCCTTTACCAGTCAGTCTCGGAATATGTTGTCAACAAACGGGCGGAGGCTTTCAATCCACAGAACATCCTTGTCTCCT
Organism: Candidatus Saccharimonadia bacterium; assembly: GCA_023257755.1. Classification (GTDB taxonomy): domain Bacteria; phylum Patescibacteriota; class Saccharimonadia; order Saccharimonadales; family Saccharimonadaceae; genus JALRBM01. Next base: position 3,374 of record JALRBM010000098.1, read on the forward strand.
CTCAGGATAGATTTGCGGACATTCTTTACTGGAGCGTTGAACGCGAATCGGTTTACAAAACCCCTTAGCTACGTTATAATCAGGCAAGTTAATCCCTTATGCGCGAATGGCGGAATTGGTAGACGCGTCAGCTTGAGGGGCTGGTGTCCTTCGGGACGTGGAAGTTCAAGTCTTCTTTCGCGCACCAAATAAATATATCCACATTGAGTGGATATATTTATTTGGTGGGCGCTGAGGGGCTCGAACCC
>JALRBM010000005.1 GCA_023257755.1 Candidatus Saccharimonadia bacterium
GAAGCTACGGGGGGGTAACGGCGCGTGGCACTAATGGCGCAAGCTATTGGCAAATCCAAGGGTTTTACTACCCTACAGGCTACAACGGGTGGACCAGCCTTAGTCTGCAAAACAGCTGGGTACACTTTGACCCCGCCTATTCACCACCTGCATACACCAAAGCATCCGATAACCTTGTTAATGTCCGTGGATTAATCAAAAACGGAACAACTGCTGCAGGCACGGTGATCGCTAACCTTCCCGTCGGCTATCGCCCAAGCGAGCGTCTCCTGTTTACGGTCGTTACCGCCGGTGCGATGGGCCGTGTCGATGTCCTGCCGAATGGTAATATCGAGCTAAGAACAGGGTATTCAACCTGGATATCTCTCGATTCCATCAGCTTTATGGCAGATCAATAATCGAGTATACTCATCTACTACGCATCTAAGGCAAAAAGCTTGCGCTTATTAAAGAGGAGTAGTATCATACGGGTATACATACTAAAATTAGGGGGCAAAAAATGACTCTTAACAATATCAGAAAGATGAAAGACGAACGCGGCTTCACCATCGTTGAGCTCCTTATCGTCATCGTCGTTATCGCCATCTTGGCAGCTATAGTAATCGTGGCTTACACGGGTGTTACGAACAATGCACGTAATAGTAAGTACAAGCAGGATGCAGCGTCTATCCAGAAAGTAGCTGAAACTATACAAGCCGACACCGGGAGCTATCCAACTACCTTAAGTGCCTTCCAAACAGGCTCTAGTACGACCAAACTCCCTTCGGGCGTCTCCTTAACAGTAGTCGCTGTAGGCGTGGCCCCTGCCAGCAATGACAACCTTATTACGGCCGCAGACGGCACACCCGCGACCTATACTGTCAGAACATGTACATCCAACGGTCTTCGCGTCTATTATCCTGTTAGGGGCGGCTCAACTCAATTTATTGTTGTAGGAGACGGCACTACCTGCGGAAGCTAGTAGTAGCCAATACTATAAATAAAAAGAGCCTCATTCCGAGGTTCTTTTTATTTATAGTGTCAAAGGTAATAATATAGGCTAGAAAGTCAAAAACATATCCACAACTCTCGCACGCACTTTTCCTAATAATCTCATGCTCAGTAATACCAGGATGATAAAATCATTAATGTGCATAATTACTCTCATATAAATAAGTTACCTATTATGTCACGACTTTATGTACTTCTCGGAATTGTATGGATAATTGCATGGATTCTACTATTCTCAAAAACCAGCATTTTAAGTGTCGCGATGAAGGGTCTTCTCGGCGAGGACTATTGTCAAACATGCACCGGCTCTTCTCTGTTAACTATACTATTTCCTCTATGCATATTTTTTATTGGCGGGCTGGGAGTTAGTATTGGCATAACCGATAAAACCAGTAGTGAGGGTCGCAAAAACTATATAGTGAGGGTTGTGGCTTTTGCTATTGCCGCATCTATCGCTGGACTACCGATTTACGGATGGTTTTACCTCTCTTCCCACGGCGTATAAAGCAGACTTAGTTATCTATTAGTGACTGTGTTATGGAAGCATAGGCGTTATGCCCCAAAGCGTTAGGGTGATATGAGTAGTTCGTCTGATTTAGCGCAACCTGAACGAAATACCTGTCTTGGCTACACCAGTCATGACCAATAAAGGGTGAGCTACCCTCATTAGGGTCCACATATTGAAATTTCGATGAATTATAGTCTGCTATAGCTTGCTTGATAGTATTATTCAATTGAGTTTGAATAGCATAAACCGTTGCGCCATTATTCTGTGTTGGATCAGGATTGTTCAGCCCTCCATTCAAGGGCCAGCAAGCACTGTTAGCACCAGTTGGCATTTCCGCTGGAGCAAGATAAGGGTATCCTAGTACATAGATCTTGGTATCGTTAGAGGTTGCAGTATCCACTGCTTGATAGGTATTTGCTAACTTATTAGGCAGATCATCTACTATTGCTTCACGAATATTGTGATAAGCCTGAGTACTGAAATCACATAGACTTAAAGTACATGCTGTAGCAAAATCTTTAAAACCAACATCATTACCACCGATAGTCAATGTAACTATATCGGTACCTTGCGATAATGCCTCCAACTGATCCCCTGAACCTTCGCCATCGATATCTATAGTTTGTGCGCCCGCACAAGCAGCAAAGTTAGTTAGATTTAGGTAAGTACTAGACTCAAGCAAACGGGGGTACGCCGAGGAACTTCGATGACAACCGTTCTCTGTTCCTGCTTCAAATGGAGGATTACCCTCTCCACTTGAAAATGAATCACCAATAGCCACATAATTACGTGGCGAAGGAGAAGTAACTACTTGCTCGCCTTGATAGCCACTTGGATACGTGATGCTATCTGTAGCAATAAAAAATGTCCGTGTTTCTTGTCCATAAGAATTACCAAGCGGATTATCAAAGTTCTGGTAGGTTATGTGATCAGGGTATTCACCCACCAAGAGCCAGGATGGCCCCCGCACGCTATATTGTGGGCTACAGTTGTACATGGACATCTCAACAAAATACACTTCACTTTGATTAGCGTGATAGCCGCTTAAAATTGGCGTTAGACCATTTGAGGTATATTCAAAATTAAATTGTGTTTCAGGAGGAAAGATAACAAGCTGCACGGAATACTTACCCTGGTAAACATATTGCCAAAGCCCCCAGCCCGATCCTGTCGCTTGGTTTTCGAGTAGCTGATCATAAGCCTCTGTCAAATACGCCTGATCCTGATAAGGAAACTGCGCACCGCCTAGACTAGCTTGATGCAGTAGATCACTCCATGTAGTGCTAATATTTTTCGTACAAGTACCATTTGGCCCGCTAATTTTCAGAGTCGTCGCCCTATCTATTACAGTATCGAAAGGGGTACTAGCGCTGGCTGATGAAACAGATAGTAGCAGTGAAGTAAGAAGTCCAATAACAAGCGCCCTAAAGTACACTCCTACGCGCATTTTCTTTACCATGGCCACCCCCTTTTTTCTAATACTTTTTTCATCTTATCATGTGCAGAAAGTAAGACAAAAGCCGAGCTACCGATCACTCGGAAGTGGAAACTGCTGGACAAAGTCTTTAACTTCTACACGAAGTTTTTCGAGTGTCTGCCCGTCGTTTCGCGCGGCAATCGCTTGCTTCATCCATTCGGCGATAGAGGCCATATGTTCTTCTTTTAGTCCACGTGTCGTGATGGCGGGGGTACCTAGGCGAATGCCGCTTGGCTTGAACGGTGGTAGCGGATCGTCGGCAACTGCGTTGGCGTTTAGCGTCAAGCCAATTTTATCCAGCGCGATTTCGGCTTCTTTGCCGTTGATTCCGAATGATTTGTAAACATCAGCTAGGATCAGATGATTACTTGTCCCACCAGTTACAAGTTGGAAGCCGCGCTTTTGTAATTCGTCAGCCAGTACCGCTGCGTTTTTCACAATCTGCTGCGCATAGTCTTTAAATTCTGGTTTTAGCGCCTCGCCAAATGCCACTGCCTTTGCTGCGATTACGTGCATGTGTGGGCCGCCTTGCATGCCGGGGAAGATGGCGCGGTCGATGAGGGTCGGGATATTTTCTAGCGTTTTTTCCGGCTTTTTCAGCGGGCTGCTGACAGTCCCTTTAGAAAGAATCAATCCGCCGCGAGGGCCGCGAAGCGTCTTGTGTGTCGTGGTAGTAATAACGTGAAAGCCATAATCAAAGGGATTCTTGGCGACACCGCCGACGATCAGGCCGGCGATATGCGCCATATCGGCCATCAAAAGCGCGCCGACTTCGTTGCCAATTGCCGCAAACTTGGCATAGTCCAGCTCGCGCGGGTAGGCGCTAAAGCCTGCCAATATAATCTTGGGCCTGTGTTCAAGCGCCAGCTGCCGCAGCTCGTCATAGTCGATCTCACCCGTCTCGATGTTCTTCATCTTATAACGGACAAAGTTATATAGCTGCGCGCTGCGCGTCACTGGTGCACCGTGCGTCAGGTGGCCACCGTGTGATAGATCCATGGCAAGCACCGTATCGCCCGGCTGCAGCCACGCGCTATACACCGCCTCGTTTGCCGGAGCACCGGAATGCGGCTGGACGTTAGCATGATCGGCACCGAATAGCTGCTTTGCCCGGTCGATCGCTAACTGCTCTACCTGGTCGGTAAATTCTTGCCCGCCGTAATAACGCCTGCCGGGATAGCCCTCGGAGTATTTATTGGTAAAAATACTGCCCAGCGCCGTCAGCACGTCACGCGATACATAATTTTCACTAGGAATAAGCTCGAGTCCGTCACGCTCGCGCTGTTCTTCACCTGCAATCAGTGCCGCGATATCTGTATCGTTCATAAAATCTCTCTCTTGTATTAAGTTCTGAATCGGCAAAAGCAGGCTGCTACAGCATAATATCCATATTGTATCAGAAAAGAAGGATACCCCGCGACCACAGGCGGACGCGGGACATCCTTCCTGTGGTCGCGGACTGGACCGGACGTGGAACTACAGGACGATGAAGGTCATCTCGATCTCCACCGCCGCGTTCAGCGGCAGCTCGGCCACGCCGACTGCCACCCGAGTTCCCTTGCCGGCCTCACCGAGGAGGTCGATGAGGAATTGGCTCGCGCCGTTCGCCACCGTTGACGTTTCGGTAAATCCGGGGGCGACGTTCACGTAGACCGTCATCCTCCGGACACCGATGATCCCATCGGGATCCACGACCGCGCCGGCCGCGTACAGGCAGTGGAGGGCGCAGAGCTCTGCAGCGCGTGCTCCCTTCTCCGGGCTGAGGTCACGTCCGATCTTGCCGGCGATGACCACCCCGTTCTCGAACGGGACCTGGCCCGAGACATCGACCTCGTCGCCGACCTGCTGCGCGTTCCGCAACGGATGGACGGGGTGATGCTCCTGGGTCGGGAGCCATTCATACCCCCGCTCTCGCAGGGCCTGAAGCGATATCATGAGTCCTCCCTGGTTGACCAACACGGTCAAATCCTTTTATACAATAATTATGGCGATTTTACCAGAGAATTAACGCGAGAAGCTAATTTGTTACTTATAGATATACCAAATGTGATATAATCATATCCATGGTTGACGACTACAAAATAAAGATCGGATCACTTATTCAAGAGGCACGCGTAAGTCGCGGTCTCACCCAAACAGAACTTGCAAGGGAGCTTGGCACCAGCCAGAGCGCCGTAAACCGCATCGAAAAAGGCGGCCAAAATATCAGCCTGGAAATGATCGCCCGCATCAGCGAGGTACTATCCAGCAATATCGTTACCTTAAACAGCAGCGGTAAAATTAACTTCCGCGTCAAGGGCGGTAAAAAGTTATCTGGATCAATCGAGGTAAAAACCAGCAAGAATGCCGCGGTCGGCCTGCTCTGCGCGTCGCTGCTTAATAAAGGCAAAACTACTCTGCGTCGCGTCGCCAGGATCGAGGAAGTTAACCGCATCATCGAGGTCCTGCAAAGTATCGGCGTCAAGGTACGCTGGATCGAAGGGACGAACGACCTGGAGATCGTCCCTTCGAAACGGCTGGATCTCGATAATATCGACGAAAAAGCCGCCAAACGCACCCGCAGCATTATCATGTTCCTCGGCCCGCTTCTTCACCAGTACCACGATTTCAAATTGCCTTTTGCTGGCGGCTGCAACCTGGGTACGCGGACGGTCGAGCCGCACCTGGTCGGCCTTTCGCCATTTGGCATGGATGTCGTGGCCAAACCAAACACCGATTATTACCATGCGACGGTTAATGAAAAGGAGATCTCCCGCACCATTCTCCTGACCGAACGCGGCGACACTGTCACCGAAAACGTCATCATGGCCGCCGCGCTTTACGACGGCGAGACCACGATCCGTAACGCCAGCCCGAATTACATGGTGCAAGACGTTTGCTATTTCCTGCGGACCCTGGGAGTCAAGGTTGAAGGCATCGGCACGACCACGCTTAAAATTACCGGTCTTAAAAAGATTAATAAAGATGTCGAGTACTTCCCCAGCGAAGACCCGATCGAGGCGATGAGTCTGATTGCCGCCGGCATCGTCACCGGATCAGAAATTACCGTCACTCGCGTTCCGATCGAATTTACCGAGATCGAACTGGCCGTCCTGGAAGGTATGGGGCTGGAGTATGATATCACCAGTGAATATAAGGCCCGCAACGGCCATACCAGGCTCGTCGATATCACCCTAAAAAATTCTAAGCTGCACGCTGCCAAGGACAAGCTTCACAGCATGCCGTTTCCTGGCGTCAATATGGATAACCTTCCCTTCCTTGGCCTGATCGCTACGGTCGCCGAAGGCCGCACACTGCTGCACGACTGGTCGTACGAAAACCGCGCGATTTACTTTACAGAATTGACCAAGTTGAATGCAAAAGTAGAAATGGTCGATCCACACCGTGTTTATCTGACCGGACCGACCAAGTGGAAAGCGGCCGACATCGTGGCGCCGCCTGCCCTCCGCCCATCTGTCGTCATCCTGCTGGCTATGCTGGCCGCGCCGGGAACGTCAATCCTGCGCGATGTCTACTCGATCAACCGCGGGTACGAGGATTTTGCCAATCGCCTCAATACTTTAGGCGCCGAAATCGAAACAATCCGTGAAATCTAAAATGATAAGTTGACAAAAATACAATTTAACTTAGTATAATATTGGCTAATCACATAGACGCCCTTGGAGGGGTCATGAAACCGACAGGAGTAACTGTCGTAGTCAGCATTCAAGGAGATATCTGCCGCTACACGCTCTCCTTTGATGGGGAGGCGTACTACCCTAGCTATCTGTTCTCGACGATCGACTACACCTACTCCGAGTTCTGCGACAGAGCGCTCGCTACCCTGCGCCAGACCATCCTACAGGAACTGCGTCATCCGAACTTCAGAGTTGACGCCATCTGTGTCATGGTTGCCGGTTCAGTCGAAAACGAGCGTGTCCGGGCAACGACGTCATACACCCTCAAGTGCCTGATCGGTCAGCCCGTCGCGGAGGACTTTTCCATCGAGTTCGAGTCTCCCGCTGCGCTGATTGGCAGAGAAGAGGCGAAAAGGATGGGCGAGGAGGGCGACCCGGCTCTTACGATCTTCAGAGACGATCGTGCGCTGGCCGGGGCATACACCCTCGCACGTCAGCTCGCGTCCGCCAGCTAACCCACCTTCCGGATGATGCACTGCGACTTTCGCGGCGAGGGCAGTCGAAAGGTACGGTTTTTTTGTCAGTTTTTCTTCCTCAAGCCACAAAGAATAAACTGTCGACTCCCTGTAGTTTTACACGGAAAGATATGGTACAATTTCATAGTATTTATGGCGGGTGTAGCTCAGTTGGTTAGAGCGACGGGTTGTGGTTCCGTAGGTCGTGGGTTCAATTCCCATCACTCGCCCCAAGAAATTATTCATTTTCGTTTTGACGTCCACGATGTGGCGGCAATGCCCGCCGACTGTAGGAGGCCGCATAGCTCCCTAGCATAATACTACCTTGGGGGGCTTTTGTGTTTGCACCTAAATCCGTAAAAGCATCCTGTAATTCGCTATCCCGCTCATGCACCGAGGCAACCAGCTGTTGATTAGCCGGCACTAAATCATAATAGATTCGCGTCAGTGCCGCATGGGTCAACCCTTCGCGAACAGCAAGGGCATGAAGGCCGCGTGGCACAGCCTCTGTCGCCAGGCCCAGTTCGCGTACACTTGCCAGTATGCGGCGCCGTCGCCCAAAAGGAGCTTCATCACCCGGAAGGCGTGGCCCGACTTTTGTATATCCTGCGACTTCTTCCCCTGATAGAAGCTTGGCATAAACAGTATCCGGGTATCGTGGACTAATGATTTTATCAAGCTGTGTCAGCGCCTCCTCTTCGTTATCAGGATCCGAAATTGAACGTGCGTCTTCTTCTGATATCCCTAGCCGAAGAAAATCTCTGTACACGAATTGCCTTAAACGTTGGGCTTCGTCGTGAAGTTCATCTGGCGAGAATCCGTCTAAGTTTAGCTTCCTGATTTCGATTGAGGCACTCATAACTATGAATAAGGATTATACGACCTTCCGGGCGGTTCTGAAAAGCCCCGTTTTGGAGGAGGAGCTGCGGGTTCAGGCCGAGGGCTCGGCGCGGACTGCGCCCCTCCCCTGGTGTTAAAAGCCTGGCGATCCATCGTTCGATGCCTAGGGTCTCCCGCACTTTTTAATGAATCAGGGCCTTCCAAGCGATGACGGATCTCATTTCTCAGATGGTCCCCGCCTCTTGCAACCGACGAATCGCTGTAGCGCCGGATATGCCGCCTGTTTTGTTCGGTCGTATGGCGCTTGGAGAAGGACTCGCTGCTCGTCGACCCGATAGAGCCGCCATGGGCAACTTCGGCATAGCCGCTCGAATGAAACGGTTTGTCATCTTTGTGGTCAACGAAGTCACTTATACCCATACTTATGCTTATATTATACTGTATACTTTGTTATAATTTGTAGGCACGCGGGCGTCGTATAATGGCTAATATACCTGCCTTCCAAGCAAGTGATGCGAGTTCGATTCTCGCCGCCCGCACCAGAATTGATGAAAGTACCGGAAATTCCGGTGCTTTTCGTATACTGAGATAGTGAAAAAGATTATATTCATCGGCCAAGCACCCGCCCGACCCTCCAGCCGCCACGAAATTCCAGGAACATATCTTCACAAGTGGCTCAACCAGATTGGCAT
>JALRBM010000052.1 GCA_023257755.1 Candidatus Saccharimonadia bacterium
AGACCGTCACCCTGGAACAGGCCCTAGAAATGTTCAAGCTGCCTCGACTCGTAGGCCAGACCAAAGACGGCAAGGATGTCAAGGCGAATATCGGCCGCTTCGGCCCTTATGTCCAGGTTGATAAACTATTCGTCAGCATCAAGCCGCTCGACCCACACACCATCACCCTTGACGAGGCGCTCGAGCTCTATGACGCCAAACTGAAAGCCGACGCCGAAAAAAATATCGCCGACTTTGGCGATGGCATTAAGGTGCTGAACGGACGCTTCGGGCCTTACATTACCGACGGCAAAAAGAACGCCAAGATTCCAAAAGATACCGAGCCTAAAAGCATCACGCACGACCAGGCCAAGGAGCTGCTTGCCAAAGCTCCAGCCAAAAAGCCGCGCCGGTTTATCCGCAAGCGATCGTCATAACACCCCTCCTGGTATATAATGTCCCTAAAGATAAGGAGGCATGAAGACGTGGACAAGTATTGCACGCTCTTGTTTTTGCGTGACGGCGATCATATACTTCTCGCTATGAAAAAACGAGGCTTTGGAAGTGGGTACTGGAACGGCATCGGGGGCAAGATCGACCAGGGCGAAAGCATTGAACAGGCGCTTGTGCGCGAATGTCAGGAAGAGATAAATGTCACACCGACTACTTGGCAGAAGATCGCAGAGCATGATTTTTTAATGGATACAGACAGTCAACCCTGGCATATGTTCGTTCACGCCTATGTTACAGACGAATGGCAGGGCAGCCCTGTAGAAACCGAGGAAATGGCACCTAAGTGGTTTCACCGCGACTCTATCCCTTATGACAAGATGTGGCAGGATGATCTGTACTGGATCCCACATGTTCTTGACGGTAAAAAAATTGCCGGCTTTTTTACGTTTGATCAGGCCAACAATCTTCTCACGCACGATGTCAGGCATGTGACCATACTACCCGGCAAAATTCCTGTTGGAAAATAGGGGCGCTTATGTTTATTTTACAATGTACTGAAAGGGTAGAAAGTCCAAAGACACTGTTTACTCATAATGTCTATTTCATGCTATAATTAGTTATACCAATAAAGTATTTGACATTTTATGGATATTGTTCTATAATCAAAAACAGTTATAAATACTACTAACAATCCAGAGGTGAGACAGAGAGGAAACCTACCGCTATGGACCAGGCTACAAAGACAGATACGAAGACGGAATTGCAAAACGCCGTAAACGAAATCCTGAGTGTCATTGACCAAGAGCGCGAGAAAGAGATCATTACACGGCGCTTCGGCCTGTTCGACCGCAAGGAGACGCTTGAACAGATCGGCGAACTGCTGGGCATCACCCGCGAACGCGTCCGACAACTTGAGAAGGCTATCCTCATCCGTCTCAAGATCGCCGCGGAAGAAAACAAGGTTCCCGCAATCAACAGCGTTGAACGCCTCCTGACCCGTGACCTCTCTGAAAGCGGGCGTGTTGGCCGTATCCAGGATGTCACTTCCAGGGTTGTTGGCGACTCTCATACTTCATTGCACCGCGCTCACGTTGCATTCATTGCCG
>JALRBM010000092.1 GCA_023257755.1 Candidatus Saccharimonadia bacterium
GTTCTTTTTGACGTACACAGTGACAACGTCGTTGGTCTCCTCCTTATCGAAGACCTCAACATCGGCCTCGACGGCGGGGGTGACCTCGGCAGAGGCGAAGGCCATAGTGGCGGCAAGCAGGGCAGCGAATCTCATTTCAATAAATAATTATAATTTGAAGCGTTCCATGAGCTTATAAATCATGGATTTTCACACTTACGGGGTTTTGGGGTAGAGGGAAGATCGAACTACCAGTATTTTAAAGATCGCGGCGATGTAACGATTGTCGATGAACGTGACCAGCTTGAAGGGCTGCCCGAGGGGGTACCAACGATTTTAGGCGGCGGTGCGTTCGAGAAGCTGCAGGATTTTGATCTGGTCGTGCGTTCAGCCGGCCTGTCTCCCCGCAAAATCAAAACCAACGGCAAAATCTGGTCAGCCACCAATGAGTTTTTTGAGAAATGCCCCACGAAAAACATAATTGGTGTCACTGGCACTAAGGGCAAGGGAACGACTTGCAGTCTTATCACATCCATTTTACGTGCGGCCGGCCATACGGTGCATTTGGTTGGTAATATCGGTACGCCTTCGCTTGATATCCTGCCGAAAATCCAGTCAAACGACATCGTGGTGTATGAACTGTCCAGCTTTCAGTTATGGGACCTTAAGAAATCGCCGCACATTGCGGTGATTCTGATGATCGAACCAGATCATCTGGATGTCCACGCCGATATGGATGACTACGTTGCAGCCAAGGCGAACATCCGAAAATATCAGACCCTTAGCGACGTCTGTCTTTATCATCCGACTAATACCTTGTCGGAAAGAATCGCAGGAACATCACTGGTAAATGTCGACACGAATGAATATGGCGGGAGCATTTCGTTTGCAAGCCGCTACGCCATAAAGGACGACGACCAAGTGTACGTAGAGGAGGGGTACTTTTGCGTCCAAGACCGCCGTGTTTGCTCTATTGATAATTTGCAATTGCCAGGAACTCACAACCTTGAGAACGCCTGTGCGGCGATGAGTGCTGTGACGGAGTTGTGGCTGGACGTCAAAGACGAACACTATGCCAAGGGCCTGCGTGATTTTACCGGTTTACCGCACCGGTTGAAATTCGTGGATGAAATCAACGGAGTTAAGTTTTACGACGACAGCATTGCGACCACTCCCGGCAGCGCAATAGCTGCAGTTCAAGCGTTTGCCCAGCCAAAGGTGCTTATCCTTGGCGGTTCGAACAAAGGCGCTGAGTTTAGCGAGCTTGTCCTGGCAGCGCACGAAAATAACGTGACGCACGCAGTACTTATCGGGGCCGAAGCAACGCGGCTTGAAAAAGCCTTTGAAGGGACGAATATAAATATTGTTAACCTGGGCGAATCAATGGCAATGTCGGGCATTGTCCAGACAGCGTACAGACTGGCACAGCCCGGGGACGTGGTTATTCTCAGCCCTGCATGTGCAAGTTTTGGCATGTTTAAAAATTACAGTGACCGCGGGGATCAATTCGTGCGGGCGGTTGAGCAGATAAAGGCTGACGATGCAGCCGCTGCTTAAAAAACTGGCGGCGCTTAAAAAAGCGGTTGATGATGCATACGGCCAGCTTGAGATTGAGGAAAAAAGAAAGCTTGCCAGTACGATCGAACAGGAGCTGGTGGCGCCGGAGGTCTGGAATAATCCGCAGGCGGCGCAAAACAAGAGCAAGCAGCTTGCCGCCCTGCTAGCGGTAATCACGCCGTGGCACACTCTAAAGGCGCAGGTGTCGGATATGACCGAGCTGATGGAAATGGGTGACGAAAGCCTGCTGCCGGAATTTGAAACACAAGTGACGGCGCTTGAAGCTGAGTTTAATGAGCGAAAAAAAGAGCTGTTCTTTAATGGAAAGTATGATGATCACGGGGCGATTATTCGATTGAGTTCCGGAGCCGGCGGGACGGATGCGCAGGATTGGACTGAAATGCTGGAGCGCATGTATCTTCGCTGGGCGGAAAAATCCGGGCTGGAGGCGAGCATCGTCGAACGCTCTGCAGGCGAAGAAGCAGGAGTAAAATCCAGCGTCATTGAAGTGACCGGCCCGTATGCCTACGGCAAACTTCGCTCCGAGCACGGTGTTCACCGTTTGGTGCGACTCAGCCCGTTTAATAGTGATAATCTGCGCCAGACCAGCTTTGCCCTGGTTGAGGTATTACCGCAAATCGATACCCCGGAAGAGGTTGCGCTGAATGACGGCGATCTGCGGATCGACGTTTACCGGGCCGGCGGCCATGGCGGCCAGAGCGTCAACACCACCGACAGTGCGGTTCGCGTGACACATATCCCGACGGGGATTACAGTTGCCATTCAAAACGAGCGGTCGCAACTGCAAAACAAGGAGACAGCCTTAAAAATTATTCGCTCCAAGCTCGCGCAGCTGCAAATGGAGCAGCATGTCCAGTCGATCGCCGAGCTACAGGCGGGCGAGTCGGCAAACTGGGGTAGTCAGATTCGAAACTACGTGCTACACCCGTATTCACTTGTAAAAGATACACGGACAAAATACGAGGACCGCGACGCCCAGGCAGTGCTGGACGGCAAACTCGATGGGTTTATGAATTCATACTTAGAGCAAAATTTGGCTGAGTAATTTTCGGGCGACCGCTAGAAATCATGGCGGTTATGTTATACGATATATAGTAATGATTCTGCTTGATAGGGTAACGAAATCATATGGAAAAGATATGAAGCCTGCGATTAATCGCGTGAGTTTGCATGTCGAGCCAAAAGAATTCGTGATTCTTGTCGGAACGAGCGGGGCGGGAAAGACAACGCTGCTTCGTCTTTTAACGCGCGAAGAAAAGCCGACCAGCGGTAAAATCGTGGTCGGCGGGATCGACTATGACACGCTGAAGGACAAACATATCCCGCTGCTTCGTCGTAAAATCGGGGTTGTCTTTCAGGACTTCAAATTGTTGCCCCAGCGCACGGTATTCGAAAACGTGGCGTTCGCGCTTGAAATCGCCGGCATGACGAACAAGGAAATCAAAAATACCGTTCCGAAAGTCATCGAGCTCGTGGGGCTGACCGGCAAGGAAAAGAATTTTCCGCATCAGCTTTCCGGCGGTGAGCGTCAGCGTGTAGCGATTGCCCGCGCCGTCGTGCGCCAGCCCAAGATCCTGATTGCCGACGAGCCGACCGGAAATCTCGACCCGAAGCACAGCTGGGATATTGTTCGGCTGCTTGAAAAGATCAACAAGTACGGAACAACAGTGCTGCTGACAACGCATAACGTCGAGATCGTTAACAAACTGAAGCGCCGCGTCGTCACGCTGGAGCACGGCAAAATTACCAGCGATCAAGCCCAGGGGAGCTATCGACAATGAGCAGTACTACTGGAGGAGGCATCTGATGAGTAAGAAGAAGCTAGACGCCAAAGCGTTTGCCCAGCAAAAGCGCAAACGCCGCCAGTGGATTACGTTCATGCGCATGTGCCGCTACGGCGTTAACAATTTCACCCGTAACGCCTGGCTGACGATCGCGGCGACGGCCGTCATGACAATTACGCTTCTTGTCATCTTCATGACACTGGTCGCCCGTAATGTGTTGGTTGATACGGTCGGGGAAATTCAGAAAAAAGTCGACATGTCCATTTATGTGAAGACGGATATCCGCGAGGGCGATGTTCAAAAAATCCAGCAGAGCCTGCGGAATTTGTCGACAGTCAAGAACGTTACGTACATCAGTCCGGATCAAGCGCGTGAGGACTTTGCTGACAAAAATAAAAAAGACGGCAGTACGCTGGAGGCATTAAACGAAGCCACTAACGTTTTACCTGGAACGTTTCGGATTGAACTGAAGGATATTAATAAAATTGAAGAGCTGCGTAAATTCGTTGAAACCGATGAAACGTACAAGAAAAACACGGCACCGAATAGGGAACCGTCCTTTGCCGGAGAAAGACGGGCGGCGATCCAGGAGATTGGTGGCTGGGTAGCTTTTGCCGAAAAGGCCGGTTTGGTAGCGAGCGCAGTGTTCGTCGTGATCTCATCTCTCATCGTTTTCAACACGATCCGAATGGCGATCTTTAACCGTAAGGATGAGATCCAGATGATGAAACTTATCGGAGCCGACCGGAACTTTATCCGCGGTCCGTTCGTGGTTGAGGCAGTAGTCTATGGCTTTATCGCGGCGGTAATCGCAACGGCGCTTGGCATCACCATTCTTTCTCTTGCCAGCAGCACCCTGGCAACGAAGGGGATTATCGTGGCCGGGACGATCGAGTTTTTGACGGTATACATCGGATTTGTCCTCCTTGGTATGATTTTGCTCGGCGCGCTGATCGGGGTCATTTCTTCGCTGCTTGCAACCCGCCGCTATCTCCACATTTAATTTTAAAGGGCAAGGCTATCCGGGGTCTTGACGGCGCATATTGCTTATGATAAAGTCGAAGGTAATGAAGCTTCGGTCCACCACACCAGTTTCAAAAGGGTTAGTCACGCGTTCCGCGCTCGTGGCCTCGACTGTTTTGATGGTTGTTGCGGCACCGCTCTCGATCGTTCCTAATGTTGCAGCGGATCCATTCGATGATCAGATCCGCGCCATTCAGCGTGAAATTGACGCCTATCAAAACGAGGCTAAAAAATTCCGTGATCAAGCCAATTCGCTCCAGGCCCAATTGAACATTATCAGCAACGAAAAGGCCCAAATCCAGGCCCAGGTTGATCTTAGTCAGGCGAAGTTCAATAAGCTCCAGGCCGATATTGCCCAGACCGAAAAGGATATCAAGAGCAACAAGGACGCGCTGGGCGAGACCATCGCGAATCTTTATGTCGACGATAAAATCTCGCCGCTTGAAATGCTGGCAAGTAGTAAAAACATTGGTGATTACGTCGACAAGCAGGAATACCGCTCGAGTATCCGCGATAATTTGACAGAGACGATTGAAAAGATCAAGAGGCTTAAAAAAGAGCTCGAAGAGCAGAAGAAAGAGACAGAGCGCGTGTTGGGCGACCAGACGAACGCTCGTAACGCCCTCGCAGCCAAAGAAGCCGAGCAGCAAAATCTTGTAAACGAAACCAGGGGACAGGAAGCAGCTTACCAGGGACTTGCCGCGCAGAGCAATGCCCGAAAGCTTGAAGTGCAGCGCCAGCAGCAGGCGGCAATCGAGGCGGCAATGCGCCGTGCCGGCGGAGGCATCAATATCCTGCCAGGTGATCCGAACAAGGGTGGCTATCCCTGGGAATCGGGTTGTTGGGTTGACGGCAATGCTGTCTCGCACGGCGGCTACAACGGTAACGGCGGCGACCCGCTTGGGTACGGCTGCCGCCAATGTGTCAGCTACACCGCTTACAAAGTGGGTGCCCAAACAGGTAACTACCCTCGCTACTGGGGTAATGCCAATCAGTGGCCAGCAAGTGCGCGTAACTCAGGGTACCAAACGGGTCGCACGCCCCGTGCTAACTCTGTCGGCGTGATTTCAGCAGGCCAGTACGGCCACGTGGTCTGGGTAGAGGCGGTCAACGGTGACGGAACCGTCGATGTCAGCCAATATAACTACTACAATGCTGGCGGTTCGGGCTGGGGCCACTACAGCAAGATGCGCGTATCGGCCGCAACCTACGACACGTATATCTACTTCTAATCTCATTAGCAGAAATCTCTATAGCGCACCCGCCTCAAGGTGCGTTATACTTATAAAAGCATTTTATTTCCAGGGGGAATTTTGGTGGCAGAGACAAGCATGGCCGGGGAGCCGCGCCAGACACAAAAAGTGGTTTCGCGCAAACTATATTTGTTCACGATCGTCGTTGTTTTACTGATCGGATTTGTGGCCGGTACACGCAGTAACGAAATTCTAAGCGTCGTGGGACCAGCGTTAGGGTTTAAGGTTGCCACGGGTGACATTGACCTTTCCAGCGTCGAGAATACCTATCGCCAGCTAAAAGCTAATTATGACGGCACGCTTGATACCCAAAAACTGATTGATGGGGCGAGCCGGGGACTGGTTGCGGCGGCTGGCGACCAGTACACGGTATTTATGGATGCCGAGGAGGCCGAGGCCTTCGACAAGGATCTTAGCGGCCAGATTGGTGGCGGTATCGGCGCAGAGATAGGCATACGCGACGACCAACCTACTATTATTCGGGTTATCTCGGGTAATCCGGCCGAAAAAGCGGGGGTAAAAGCGGGTGATCGGATCGTCGCGATCAATGACCAGTCGACCGACGGCTGGACTGCCGATAAGGCTGCCAAATCAATCAGGGGCGAGCCGGGGACGACAGTAAAGCTTATCGTGTTCCGTGGTAACGAAGAAAAAGACTTCGCGATTACCCGGGAAACGGTCAACAATCCAAGCGTGGACAGCCGGATCGATAACAGTGTAGGAATTTTGACTATCAGCCGGTTTGATGACAATACCGCCGAACTAGCACGCCGCGCTGCCGATGATTTCAAGGCTAAGAATGTCAAAGGTGTTGTCTTGGATCTGAGGGGGAATGGAGGGGGCTATATTAATGCGGCGCGGGACGTAGCAGGCCTGTGGCTAAAGGATAAAATTGTCGTGACGGAGCGAGCCGCCGGGGCAGTGACTGACGAGCTCCGCTCTGGCAGCACCCCCGTTCTTGACGGCATGAAGACGGTTGTTCTTGTCGACAGTAGTTCGGCGAGCGCCAGCGAGATTGTCGCGGGAGCCCTGCAGGATCATAAAGCAGCAACACTGCTTGGCGAAAAGACCTTTGGCAAGGGATCGGTACAGAAGGTGGTGAATCTCGCGGACGGCAAAAAGCTGAAAGTGACCATTGCGCGCTGGTATACGCCAAATGGAAAAAACATCACGAAAGACGGAATCGCTCCGGATAAAAAGGTAGAGCTGACGGCAGAGGACGCCAACGCGGGGCGGGACCCACAGCTTGATGCCGCCAAAGGGCAGTTTTAAAGTGGCGCTTGTGCTTTTCCAGGATATTCAGTACTATAGGGGGTAATATGGACGTAAAGAAAAAGATCTTACTCGTAGAGGATGATACGGCGCTTGCTGCCGTTTATAAATCCCGGCTTGAACTTGAGGGATTTGAGGTACATGAAGTCAATAACGGCGAGGACGCGCTGTCAGCCGCGATTGAATTCAAACCAAATCTGATTTTGCTTGATGCCATGATGCCGAAGATTAGCGGCTTTGATGTTCTGGATATCCTTCGTAATACTCCTGAAACGACGAATATCCGTGTTATCATGCTGACTGCTCTTAGCCAGCCGAAAGACAAGGAACGTGCAGAAGCACTAGGTGTGGATGATTATCTGGTGAAATCCCAAGTCGTGATTGGTGATGTTGTTGAGCGCGTAAAATATCACTTGGAAAAATAGACGCTTAAGACGATTTACGGCCCGGCATTTGCCGGGTTTTTGTGTGAAGTAAGGCCACTAAGTTGACAATATTGTTATATTATGCTAATGTATATAAGTAAGCAAAAGCATAATGTCATGAGTGAAAAACAAACATTCCCACCAGTCGTTGAAATCCCCGAAGGAAGCGAAGATTTTTTGGCTGAACTTGAAAGAGATCAAAAGGAACTAGACGTCGATCCTCAGACTGGTGAGTATGTTGAGACAAACGCGCGTCGGTTCTGGGTGGGTAAATACGCAGGAGAAGAGGCAGTGCAGCTTCTGGCCCGAAAGGGAGAACTTTTAGGTGTCGTAACCCGCAAGGATCAAGAAACTGGTGAGAAAACGCCGCTAAAAGTGATTGATCTGGGTAAAGATTTTGGCACGGAAGTTCAAGTGAATAACCCAAATTATTATGCGGGCAGTAATAAGCTAGGACTACCCCGGGGAGAGAATGCCTTAAAAGAAATCTTTGATGCCCGGGAAAAAGTAAGGCGTGCTTTTGACGAGCAAGCTGATGATACGCCTCGAGCGGCGCAGCCTCCAGAAGTCTTGGTGACACGAGACCCGGGCGCTGATTACCGGGCAAGACGAGCAAAGACTCGAGAGGCTCGCCACGCCGCGGACGAAGCTGACGACGAAGATAATACCCGCCGTAGTTGGATGGTAAGCGGATACTAAAACAACCCCTGGAACGGGGTTGTTTTCTTTTAGGCGACCTTTTCGACAACGACTTCTGTGCGCTTGGTTGTTTTGCCGGTGAAGCGGCCCTTTTTGATTTTCTTGAAACTGACAACGCCGTCTTGGGCAGCGTGAATCGTGTAGTTCTTACTCATGAAGGTACCTGGACCGGCGAGCTTGGTGCTGCCGGTTTGACGTACAAGAACTTCGCCGGTAGAAACCTTCTGGCCGCCAAAACGCTTGACGCCAAGACGCTGTCCGGCGTTGTTGTGGATGTTCTTGCTAGAACCACCTGCTTTGACGTGTGACATGGATCAACTCCTTATAGTTTTCTAAAACAATCTGTATCATTGTACGTCAACAGATGTGATTCGTCAAGCCTTTACAAGGACTAAAAGCTCGCGGGCGACGACTTGGTCTTCGCGGTAGTAAAGCAGCTGGCCTGGTCGTACCTGGGTAAATTGGTGCTGAACAAATCCGAGTTGTTCAAGATTTTTAATCAGCGGCAGGTGGGTGACATTACCCTTGGCATCCCGCCAGGCGGGGACGGCAATGCAGAGCGGCGTGCCGGGTCTTATCTGATCCCCGATATTTTTTAGGAATTCGGTGACGATGTGGTTGCAATTTCTTTTCACTTGATCAAGTTTTTCAGGCGAAGGCGGGGCACTGAACGGCTGGCCAAGGTATGCTTCACAGGCGACGGAGGCGATAGGATGCTGCCAAGTAGTCGTCATGGCGTCGCCCTCATGAAGTCGCCTACGTACTTGTAAGTGGTATGTATTCTGAAGCCAAGCCAGATTATCTTCGGAGTAGCGGATCATTTTTTCTGAAAGGTCGGTGCCATAGACAGCGTAGCCCATCAGGGCGGCTTCTTGTAAAATCACTCCCGTTCCACAAAAAGGGTCGAGCAGCCGAGGTACGTTATCCTGTCCGGTGTCACTCACAAATGGTTTCGCGCCAGGCTGTACCCGGGCCAGATTAATAATGATCTGAGCAAGTTTGGGCGGTAGCATGCCGACGAATGCGTCGCGCTTTGGCCGTCCCTGATCACGGCGAGCAAGCTGGGTGATGTTTTGTGCGCCCGTACTTTCGGCAACCACAATCCGTCCGTCGCGCCCCCGGACAATGAGCAGTTCGACTTTGTTAGGCGCCAGACCAAGCTTGTTATGATGCGACGTGGCGGTGTTCAACTGCGGATCAGTGTTCGGAATCAAGCGCAGACTGACTCCGGCTTTCTTAAGGGACTGTTTGAGGATAATCCCAGTTTTTTGAACCTCCCGGGCGGAAAGGTTAAAGCTGTAGGCGCTGATCCCAAGCGTAATTTTTCCATCAAAAGATGTCCAGGCCTTGGAATAATGTTGAATGATTTTGGTGTTTGCCTGGCGCCAATCGCCGGATAGCTCCATCACGACCCGACCGGTTTTGAGACTGCCGCCTAACTGGTCAACGGTGAGGGAATCGCTATCGACCAAGGCGGCGCTGCCGCTCGCACTCGGCAAGGACATCGGCGGCGCGCCGGTGACCGCCGATCTCGCTCGCATGCCGCATCTCTTGATCGCCGGCACCACCGGATCGGGCAAGTCGGTGGCCATGAACACCATGATCCTGTCGTTGCTCTATTCGCTCGACCCGAGCCGCTGCAAGCTAATCATGATCGACCCCAAAATGCTCGAGCTCTCGGTCTACGAGGGCATCCCCAGCCTGCTCGCACCCGTTGTGACCGACATGAAGGAGGCCTCCAACGCCTTGCGCTGGTGTGTGGCCGAGATGGAGCGCCGCTATAAACTGATGGCCGCAATGGGTGTGCGTAACCTTGCGGGCTTCAACCGCAAGGTGAAAGACGCCGCCAA
>JALRBM010000047.1 GCA_023257755.1 Candidatus Saccharimonadia bacterium
AAAGTCCGTGTATTGGGCATCCACCTTTTTCATAAGGCTCTCAAAATTACCGTACATTTTGTCAGTATAGCTTTGGGGATCGAGGTTCTCGGCGGCGGCCTTTGCGGCGATTTTATTGCCATGTTCATCGGTACCTACCTGAAACCGCACTTCTCTGCCATTTTGTTTTTGATAGCGTGTCCAGATATCAGCAATCAGATAGTCAAGTGCGTTACCGATGTGCGGTGTGCCGTTAACATATGGTATAGCGGTAGCAATGTATAGTTTCTTTCCCATGATTCTCTTTCAGTGTAACAGATTAAAAAGATAGCGTAAAAATCAATTAGCAGGCTCACCCTGCCCGGGCATCATCATCGCAACCACGGCAAAGCGTCCAGCTTTGGCCTCGTTGCCTTTTAGGTACTCGCTATGAGAAAAATAGTTTGCGTCACTCGCAGTATCGACTGTGCTAGCCTCGATACCGGCTGATGACACTCCAGCCTCCCGTAGTTGCTCAACGATGACTGCTTGCAAGCTCCGGCCATCAAAGGCATGAAGCGGATAGGTTGCGCTACCGACACTCGGGCTGATCCATACTTGTAGATCTCGTGGATTGACATCGAGTTGCTCTTTTAAGTACTCGACGCTTTTCTTGGCGCCTCGCTGCTCGACGCTATGCCTGCCCAAATGCGACACCATCAAAACCTTTTTGACGGGATCGTAAAGGACTGCCCCGGCACAATCCGCCAGCGGCAGAAAAAGCGCATGACCAGGCTGAGTGACGACAAGTGCATCGACGTGTCGGTCCATATCGGTACGTAGCATCCCCACGGCCTTGTCCTTTGCTAACGCGACGCGATATTTGGCAAAGTCGTCCGTGTCATACGTTATTCCTACCAGGCTGGTATGCGCGATATCGATCCCTGCTTTTCCCAGAAAGGCGCGGCGGTTTGCCAGCGTCTCATCATCGTTCCCCAGCCCGAATTTAAGGTTGCCGTCCTCTTTCGAAGAAAGGACGGCGAGAACCTTATCACCAAAGATCGTTGGCTGATCGGCGGCTATCATTCGTTTCGAAGCGCCTCGACCGGGTCAAGTTTGGAAGCGCGCCTCGCCGGCAATAGGCCTGAAAGCATTGCCACAACCACCAGAACGACCACGACGATCAGGAAGTTAGGAATTGTGATTGGGATAGTGAATTCCATCTCCCCACCCATACTGCTCATCAAGAGAGCAAACGGTATGGCCAATAGTGTCCCTGCGATACTTCCGATCAAGCCGATCAATCCTGCTTCGATACTGAACATCAACAAGACGCCGGTTCGTGAAAGCCCCAATGCTTTCATAATACCAATCTCGCGGGTGCGTTCCAAAACTGACATTAACTGGGTATTAATGACACCAAAAATGGCAGTAAAGATCGCAATTGCCGCAAAAACCAACAGGAACACGCGAATGGCACCGACGGCCTCCAATGCCTTGCCTACATTATCTTCGCGAGTTGTTGCCTCATATCCCTGATCCTTTAATGCCTCCTTGATTGATTCGGTTTGGGATTCATTGGTAAGCAAAAGAATCTGATTGTACGACACCTTTTCATTATCGCCCTGCTCTGCCTGGGCTAGTTGGCTAAGTGTTTCGGGCGATAGATAGGCGTTTTCAAAGTCAGCGTCGCCGCTTTCTTCCGAACTCTTCGTCACTCCTACGACAGTAAATTCTCGCTTAACTTCCGGTATAGCCGGCGAGAAGAACGTGGCCCGCTGTGCCGGATTTAGGAACGTCATCTTTTTACCAATGAAATCCTGTGAATTGTCCACGCCCGCCTGTTTAACGTATCGTTCAGGGACAATAATGGTGTCGCCCTTTAGATCTTCACGCTTTCCAGCGGCGAGGTCTAGTAAATCATCAAGGGGTGTCAATGGATAGACTGAGGGCGCTTTATAGTTTTTTCCATTAATCTGCACCTCTTTAAAGCTATAGTAGCTGAGGGGCAGCACCTCATTAACACCAGAGATTGCCTTGAATTTATTAACGTCCTCAGCGCCGAGACTCTTACTTCGCGCCGACTCACTCGCCTCTGCTGCCTCTTCGGTTGTCTGTACACCCGTTTCAGACGTATTTTCCGTGACAAATCCCCTAACGCTGACATAATTATTTTTAAAGTCGCCAAAACCTTTTTGAATGGTATTCTGCACACCTTCAGTAATTGCAAGTGCAAGCATCATTGTAGCGCCACCAATTGCCAGTGCGGCGGCGGTCAGACCAACCCGAACCTTTGCCCGGCCGAGATTATGCCAGCTTCGTTTTAAGATATCTGGAAATGTCATGTTAATTTACCCTCATTTCATTAGGTGCGGCCGCTACTGGTTGAGCAGACAGAGCCTCAGGCTGCCGTGCAGCTGGTGTTCCGACAACGGATTCGATCTGACCGTCCTTAATATGGATTTGCATGCTGCATTTCGCCGCAAGCTCCGGATCATGAGTAACGATCACAAGGGTCGTTCCAGAATTTTTGTTATAGCTGAAAAGAAGCCGCTCGACCATCTCGCCCGTCGCGCTATCAAGATTACCCGTCGGCTCGTCGGCAAACAGGATTTTTGGGTTATTGACGATCGCGCGGGCAATCGCCAGTCGCTGTTTCTGGCCGCCGGAAAGGTTTTTTGCCTTTTCCTTGATCTTGTCGGAAAGATCAACCTTTGCTAGCGCTTCCTCAACCAGCGTCTTGCGCTGTGAGGCTGGAACCTTAGCGATTTCCAGCGGCAAGCTGACGTTGTCATAACAGGATTCATTACCTTGCACGAAGAAAGCCTGGAAGATAAAGCCGATTGTCCTCGAACGAAACTCATCGACTTCTTTCGGACGAAGCTGAAGAATATCCAGCCCCTCCACGATTACCTGGCCCGAGTCTGGCCGATCGAGCCCGCTCATCGCATGCATGAGGGTTGATTTACCCGAACCGGACTTGCCGAGAATCGCTACGCTTGCACCATCGGGGATGTCTACCGTCACGTCGCGGAGCGCCTGAAACGCGCTTTCTTTCTTACCGAATGTCTTTGAAATTGATTTGATTTGAATCATACCTTACCAGTATATCGTATCCAGAGGTGTTAGTTCAAACCAGGCGTGCTAATCGCACCCAATCATCAACCGAGAGGCTCTCGGCGCGGACATCGGGGCTAATGCCCGCTTTTTCAAGAAGCGAATCTATACCATCCTTAGACATGGCCAGACCGGCAGAAAGCGTCGAGCGGAGTTTTTTTCGCGGCGCCGAAAATCCCGCCTTGACCACCCGAAAGAACTGCTTTTCGTCGACTTCTGAGAATAAGGGTCGGGGATGAGTTTTAAGCACCACGACGGCTGAATCCACCTTCGGAGGAGGCGTGAAAAGTTCGGCGGGAACGACCTGTCCCAGCCGGACATCCGCAAAAACCTGAGCACTCAGGGCAAGAATACTCATCTCGCCCGGTCCCGCCGCCAACCTTTCGGCAACTTCCTTTTGCACCAATAACACTACGACTGACGGCTTGTTCTTTGCAGTCATCAGCAGCTGAACGATCTTGCTCGTAATATAGTACGGTACGTTTGCCACGACTTTGTATCCGGCGGGCAGCACTGAAAGGTCAAAGGAAAGGATGTCACTCTGAATTACCTCGAGATTTTTACCCGGAAACTGTCCGGGAAGTTTGCGGGCTAGTTCCTTATCAAACTCGACGGCGACCACTTTGTTGGCGCGTCTTAACAGTTCGCTCGTCAACGTGCCAAGGCCAGGACCGATTTCGAGGACAGTATCGGATTCCGAGAGGTCGGCGGCACTGGCAATAGAAGCCAGTACATCACGATCTTTCAGCCAGTGCTGCCCCAAGGATTTTTTAGGCGCGGTCATTAGCGATAGGTGTCCGGCAAAGAAGCCCCACACTTCGGCCATGGTTGCCATCCGCGTCGCTCATAAAGCTCTCTAGCAGCTTGGTCTTGTTGAGAAGGCGTGGCGTCCGCAGGGTCATAGATGCCATACTTATTGCCCCATGTACTATAGCTAAACTGGTAAGCACCTCTGTATAGAGGATTCCTCTTATTGGCGTAATTCCCTCCAGACTCACACGCCCGCAGCTTCGCAAGTGCAGCCCCAAAGTCACCTCCAAAGGTATTAACAACCTTCGCCCCAATAATCTCTACTTGCTTAACGGGTTCCCTTGTCACCAAGCTCTGAATTTCGGTTCGGCTTACTTCACGGTTATCGGCCCTGACGATTTCGTAGGTAACGGTCCGTACACCCGGAACAC
>JALRBM010000021.1 GCA_023257755.1 Candidatus Saccharimonadia bacterium
GTCATCCTCTCAGACCAGCTACGGATCGTCGGCTTGGTAGGCCATTACCCTACCAACAACCTAATCCGACGCGGGCCGCTCCCAAAGCGCATAAAGCTTTAATCCGAAGATCATATGCGGTATTAGCACACCTTTCGGTGCGTTATCCCTCACTTTGGGGCACGTTCCCACGCGTTACTCAGCCGTCCGCCGCTCGCCGCCAAGTAGTAAACTACTCGCGCTGCCGCTCGACTTGCATGTATTAGGCACTCCGCCAGCGTTCATCCTGAGCCAGGATCAAACTCTCCATAAAAGATGCATTAACCTCAGTTAATGCGTCTATAAAATAGACTGACGATGATATATTGCACAACTAAATTGTTAAAGATCAGTGATCTGTTCAACTCCACGTTGTTTATCGCATCACTAAAGAGCGATCAGACTGATATTCAGCATACTCCAATCGAAGGGGTAGCGTCAAGGGTTATTTTTGACTATTTTGTAGCCAAAAACACAACCAGCCCGATTACTGCACCCAAAAGCGCGCCGGCGAGCACTTCCAGCGGCGTATGCCCCTTGGCTGCGCGCGGCAAAGCAACCTTGCTTTTCTGCTCGCGGATAAGCTGCTGGATTGCAACTCCCTGCTCTCCAGAGGACCGGCGCACCATCACCGCATCATACATGACAATCGCCGCAAATAGCAGAGCCAGAGCGAAGAGGCCGCTCTGCATGCCATCTTTCAATGCGATAACTGCAAGAAGAGCGACGGCCGATGCACTGTGTGCACTCGGCATGCTCCCGGAGAGATAGAGCTGGCGAATATGGTCAAAGCTGCGATTTTTAATGGCCACCAGGACATACTTTAGACCTTGGGCAATCAACCATGCAGCGATTACCGCGACAAGATATGGTGAAAGTATGTCCATGACCCCTATTCTCCTTCTTCTTCGTTATCCTTCGCCTGCTCGGCCATCAGCCCAACCGACGAAACAGCATCTTCATCTGCCAGTCTCATTATACGAACTCCCTGGGTGGTCCGTCCAAGCGCTGGAATATCTTTCAAACTCACCCTGATCGCTTGCCCCTTGCTAGAGATAAGCAATATTTCAGCGGTATCCTTCTCAAGGCTGCGGACAGATATAATCGGGCCCGTCTTTGCCGTTACGACCGCTGCTTTGATTCCCACACCTCCGCGCTTGTGACTTGGGAAGTTTGCGACCTTGGTGATCTTGCCGTAGCCCTTCTTGCTGATCACCAGAAGGTTTTGATCATCCTCGCAGACAATATCCATTCCGACAACCGTATCGTTCGGACGCAGGCGGACACCACGGACACCACGTGCTGACCTTCCCATTGGCCGTGCGTCAGATTCATTGAAGCGTACCGCCTGGCCAGCCGAGGTCGAAACGATCACATCATCCCCACCACTCGTCTTCTTGATCCAGCGCAGTTCATCACCGTCGTCTAGCTTGATTGCGATCAATCCATTCGTGCGGATATTGGCGTAATCCTTGAACGGCGTCTTCTTGACCGTCCCCTTCGTCGTCGCCATAAAGAGATACCCGTCATCTTTTGCGTCCTTTCCGTGGCGGATAATGGAAGTGATCTTTTCCTCGGGCTGGAGTTGCAGTAAGTTAACGGCCGCGACCCCCTTTGCCGCAAGGCTTGCCACTGGCACTTCATAAGCTTTCAGCCGGAAGATTCGCCCCTTGTTCGTAAAGAACAGAAGATAGTCATGCGTACTTGCCGGCACGAGCTGGTCAATGACGTCTTCTTCCTTGGTCGTCATGCCACGCTTGCCTTTACCACCCCTGTTTTGCCGGCGATATTCACTGAGAAGCGTGCGCTTAATATAGTTCTCTGTTGTAAGAAGTATGACGCTTTCCTCTTCGGGAATCAGTTCTTCATCACTAAATTTACCTAGCTCGTGATTGATAATCTTGCTTCGGCGCTCGTCGCCATATTTTTCTTTCATCTCGAGAAGTTCAGTCTTGATGATCTTCAGGATTTCCTTCTCGTCAGCCAGGATACCTTCGAGTTTGGCAATCAGAGCGAGTAGCTCCTTCAACTCATTCTCGATCGCTTCACGCTCCAGGCCCGTCAGACGGCGCAGTTGCATGGCCAGGATCGCCTTCGCCTGGATCTCGCTTAGTTTGAACTTGGCAATGAGGGCTTTTTCGGCTTCGTCCTGCGTCTTGCTGGCGCGGATTGTCTTGATTACTTCGTCGATGTGATCAAGGGCGATCTTGTAGCCTTCCAAAATATGCGCACGTTCTTTTGCTTTTCGCAGTTCAAACTCGGTACGGCGGCGTACTACTTTCTGCCGGTGTTTCACGAACTCCTGAAGCATCTCCTGAAGGCCGAGGACGCGCGGCTGAATCCCGTCAACCAACGCAAGCATGTTGAAATTAAAGCTTGTCTGGAGCGCGGTCAGTTTATAGAGCTGGTTCAAAACCTTTTTTGGATAGCCATCTTTTTTGATATCAATGACGACTCGTACAACACCGCGGGCGCTCTCGTCGTTTAAGTCGCTAATTGCGGTGATTTTCTTATCCTTAACGAGCTCGGCAATCTTTTCGATAAGTGTCGCCTTATTTACACCATAAGGAATTTCGGATACGACAATTCGATGACGGCCCTTCTTCGTTTCTTCGATATTAGCAATAGCGCGCACCGTCACGCTTCCACGTCCGGTTTGGTATGCCTGTTTCATAGGTGCGCCGCCATAAACGGTCGCCCCTGTCGGAAAGTCGGGCCCCTTAACGTGCTTCAAGAGATCGTCAAGTGTCGCATGCTCATTATCAATCAATTCAATCGAGGCATCAACAAGCTCGCCAAGATTATGCGGCGGGATATTTGTCGCCATACCGACCGCAATACCAATCTGGCCGTTCAGCAGGAGATTCGGTAGCTTAGCGGGTAAAACGACAGGCTCTTGCAGACGGCCGTCATAGTTATCGCGAAAATCAATCGTATCTTTATCGATATCAGTAATCATTTCATCGGCCGCTCGGGTCATGCGGGCTTCTGTATACCGCATCGCCGCAGCTGGATCACCATCCATCGACCCAAAGTTACCCTGGCCATCAACCATCGGATAACGAAGCGACCATGGTTGCGCCAAACGCACCATCGAGTCATAGATCGCCGTGTCACCATGCGGGTGGAAGTCACCCATCACCGCACCAACGACCGTCGCACTCTTGCGGTGCTTGGCCCCTGCGCGCAACCCGTCACGGTTCATGGTGTAAAGAATACGACGATGTACCGGCTTCAAGCCGTCACGGACATCTGGCAGGGCACGCTCAACAATCACGCTCATTGAATAGCGGAAGAAGTTATCTTCCATAACATTCTCGAGGGTCCGGTGCTCAAGGCCCGATGTTATTGTGACATCACCCTCAAGCGGAGCGTCGTCACTTACTGGTGCTGTGTTGTTTGTAGTATCTTCGTCCATAGTCCCGTCCTATACGTCCAATTCTTCCAGATCGGCGTCGCGCGCCCTTGTTTGAATAAAAGTCTTTCTTAATGAAACCTCGTCGCCCATTAGTTTAGTAAAGATAGCATCGGCACGTTCGGCGTCTTCAATCCTCACCTGAATAAGCACTCGGTTTTCCGGGTTCATCGTTGTTTCCCAGAGCTGGTCTGCATCCATCTCGCCCAGACCCTTAAATCGAGAAACGGTGACACCTGCTTGCTTCATCTTATCATCTGATTCGTTGACAGAAGTACCACGATCGACTTTGTCGGCAATCATTTCGTTCAGGATACGGTCGCGTTCGTTCTCATCATAGGCATAGATCTTTTTCTGACCTTTATTAATGCTGTAGAGTGGCGGTTTCGCAAGATAAACATACCCGCCCTCAACCACTTCTTTCATATAGCGGAACATAAAGGTAAGAAGCAGCGTCGCGATATGGCTACCATCGACATCAGCGTCGGTCATAATCACGATCTTGTGGTAACGAAGTCCGTTGATATCGAACTGCTCGCCGACCCCCACGCCGAATGCCTGGATCATGGCCACGATTTCTTTATTCGCAAACATTTTATCAAGTCGGGCCCGTTCGGTGTTGAGAACTTTACCACGAAGCGGCAAAATTGCTTGGGTACGGTTATCTCGCCCCTCTTTGGCAGAGCCAGCGGCCGAGTTACCCTCAACGATGTAAATTTCACTCTCGCTTGGACTTTTACTTGAGCAGTCCCATAGCTTGCCGGGTAGTCCCATACCATCAAGCGCGCCCTTACGGATAACGTTATCCCGGGCAGCGCGAGCCGCCTTCCTGGCGCGAGCCGCCAGAAGTGCCTTGCCGACGATTTTTTTGGCAATATCAGGGTTTTCTTCCAGATAGTAGCTGAAATATTCATTCATCACCTGTTCGACGTACCGACGAACCTCGGGGTTGCCAAGCTTATTCTTCGTCTGGCCTTCGAACTGGGGATCGGGCAGTTTCACCAAAATAATTGCCGTCAGTCCCTCCCGAATGTCATCCCCTGTCAGATTGTCTTCTTTTTCTTTGAGGAGGCTGTTCTTTCGGGCGTAATCGTTAATGACACGTGTCAGCGCCGAGCGGAATCCCACGAGATGCGTCCCGCCATCAGGCGTCAAAACGTTGTTTGCAAAGGGCTTTACCATCTCAACGAAGGTATTGTTATACTGGACGGCCACCTCCACCATCGAGTCCTCGACCTGTTTTTCAACATAAAAAACACTATCACTTAGAACATCTTTACCGATGTTTAGGTGTTTAACATAGCTTTGAATCCCACCCTCAAAGTAAAAGGCAGCCCGTTCCTTCGAGCGCTCATCCCGAACGGCAACGTACACACCCTTGGTAAGGTATGCCTGGTGGCGAAGGTAGTCAACGACCCATTTATAATCAAAGGTGACAGTCTCCTTAAAGATAGTTGGATCAGGATAAAACGTAATGCTTGTCCCCGTCGGCCGGTCGGTCTTGCCTATTTTTTTAAGCGGCAGCGTCGTTGCACCCTGCTGAAATTCAATCCGATAGAGCTCGCTTTTATTCACTACCTCCGCGATCAACTTTGTAGACAGGGCATTGACCACGCTAGAGCCCACCCCATGAAGACCCGAGGAAACCTTGTAGCCTCCCCCACCGAACTTACCACCGGCATGAAGGACGGTCAGTACCGTTTCTAGCGTACTAAGACCGGTTTTAGTATGCTTATCGACTGGAATACCACGCCCATCATCGGTAATAGTAATACCGCCGTCCTCTAGGAGTGTCACGTCGACCCGCGAGGCATAGCCTGCAATTGCTTCGTCAATCGAGTTATCAGCGATTTCCTTAATAAGATGGTGGACCCCATCGTAACCAGTGCTACCAATATACATTCCCGGTCGCTTGCGTACCGGCTCTAGCCCCTCAAGAACCTGGATTTGTGACGCATCATAAGAACCGTCATTTGTCTTTTTAGCCATTTTCCCTCACTATTCAGACGTTTCAGCTATTTACACTGCCTCCATTATAACGAATAATTTGTGTTCACTCAAGCTATTGCATTGAACATATTTCTTATGCTAATGTGGGTAGCAAGAGGTGTACCAACAAAAACAAAACATAAACACGGGAATATATAATGTTCAGGAAGATAGTCTCGAATCTTGCTTTTAGCCCAGCACTCGTTGGGCAGCTTGCCTTTTACGCAAAAAGGTTAAAGAAAGAAGAGGCTACTCGTCGCATTGGACT
>JALRBM010000002.1 GCA_023257755.1 Candidatus Saccharimonadia bacterium
AATGTCGGATAGAATATTGGTGATTTGACGTGGAATGAATTTTTCAATGTGCTGATACGGGCCATAGTTGTTAGCGCAGTTGCTGATAGTGGCTTTAAGGCCAAAACTTCGAATCCAGGCGCGCACTAGGTGATCGGAACTGGCTTTGCTGGCCGAGTAAGGGCTTGAAGGGTTGTATGGGGTTGTTTCCTTGAAGCGGTTCGGATCGTCAAGCTCCAGGTCGCCAAACACCTCGTCCGTTGATATGTGATGCAGTCGCTTGTCGTGTTTTCGGACGGCTTGCAAAATTTGATAAGTACCGATGATATTCGTGTTAATAAATGGCCATGGATCGCGTAGAGAGTTATCGTTATGGCTCTCAGCCGCAAAGTGAACTACGATATCCGTCTCACTGACGAGTTTATCGATCAGCTCGGCGTCACAGATATCGCCCGTTACAAAATCTACTTTATCTAGTACCGTCTTGAGATTGTCTGGATTACCTGCGTAGGTCAGCTTGTCGATAACGGTTACTTCGTAATCCGGGCGAGTTTTCAGGGTATAGTGCACGAAATTAGCCCCGATAAATCCGGCACCCCCTGTGATAAGCATCTTTGTCATGTACTTAGTATATAGGCAAAGCAAACCACTCGTCCATTGTAGAAATATGTCAAGTTATATTTTGTGATTATTACAACGAACCTTGTTTTAGACGGTCGCGGAGGACGATGAATCCTTGCCGTACGGCATCAAAATAGATCTTATCTGGATCTACATCGGCTATTGGCATAAACGTCGCTTCGCCCACATCGTCTTGGGGGTTGATCGTCGGGCTGCCTATCTGCCGCGCCCAGTAGACGTTACTGAGAACGTCGATTTGCTCGCCCTTGTAATCGTATTTATCGAGCCAGCTTAAAAGGTATTCGGGTCTTGTATAGTCACTCGGAGTTAACCCCACCTCTTCCTCTAGCTCGCGGGCAAGGGCTATTTCATACGTTTCGGCACCATCGTTAAACCCGCCTGGCGCATCGAGCAGTCCCTTACCGGGTTCAATCGCACGAGTCGCCACAAGTACCTCATCCCGATCGTTTACCAGCCACATGCACGAAGCCGGCGAGGCATTTGCAAAAATGACATGATCATTTTTACAGGTGTAAACATGATTGTTGACCAACTCCAGTGATGCGCCGCAACGTCGACAAAAATTCATTTCCATATACCTAGTATACTGTGTATATGGCCTATGCCATAAACGGAAGGAGCAAGATGAAAATAGCGATAGTCAGCGGGTTCTTTAATCCTCTTCATGGCGGACACCTCGATATGATTGAGGCGGCAGCCACGATGGGTGATAGATTGCTTGTCGTTGTTAACAACGATATACAGCAGGTGATGAAGAAAGATAAAATAATCCTGAGCGAGCAAAATCGCGCTCGGGTTATGGCGGCGCTTCGAGACGTTGACGAGGTGGTTATCTCGATTGACCAGGATCCTTCACAGACAAAAACACTGGAAATGATCGCTGACAAATACCAAAATGATGAGCTGATCTTTTGCAATGGAGGCGACAGGGTAGATCCCGATGCAATCCCAGGTCCCGAGGCAGAAATGTGTCGCCAGCGGGGAATCAAAATGATATTTGGGGTCGGTGGGGAGAATAAAGCAGACTCTTCAACAAGAATTAATCAAGCCCTGGGGCATAAAAAGTAGGACGATATGTGTGGAATCGTTGGATATATCGGAAAACGCGAGGCGCAGGGAATTCTGACAAGCGGACTACGGCGGCTGGAGTATCGTGGCTATGATTCGGCCGGTATCGTCACAATCGGACCGGATCAACAGGCTACTTTAGTACGTGCCAAGGGAAAAGTGAGCGGGCTTGATTCGCTTATTGAAAAACATAAAACGGCGGATACAGTTGGGATTGGCCATACCCGCTGGGCGACGCATGGCGAGCCATCTGAGGCGAATGCCCACCCTCATCGCTCTGGTGATATCTATCTAGTGCATAATGGCATTATCGAAAACTTTCAGGACTTAAAGAAAGAACTGAGAGGTCATACTTTCGTCTCACAGACCGATAGCGAGGTACTGGCGGCACTTATCAGTTCTTTTTATAAGGAAGAAACCTTGCTTGTTGATGCGGTGACTCAGGCACTTAAATTAGTCGTTGGCACATACGGCATCGCTGTCGTTTCGACCAAAAATCCGGATGAGATTGTTGTCGCTAGAGCGGGAAGCCCGCTTATTATCGGCGTGAATGATGACGAAACTATCATCGCAAGCGATGCTTCGGCGCTGGTTGGTTACACTGATCGTGCTATCTATCTGAATGATGGTGAGATTGGAATTTGCCGAGCCGATAGAGTGGAACTCCGCGACATCAGTGCACAGACGGTCAGTGCTACGGTTGAGGAAATCGAAGTTGATATGCAGGCTATCCAAAAACAGGGCTACGACCACTTCTTGTTAAAGGAAATTAGCGAGCAGCCCCAAACGCTGGCTTCAACGTTAAATGGGCGGGTTATTCCTGGC
>JALRBM010000072.1 GCA_023257755.1 Candidatus Saccharimonadia bacterium
TATAGAAGAGCTGACTACGACGCGAACATCAATCGAACAAGCCCTTGGTAAAGAGGTGGCCAAAAACGATGTCTTACACCTGGACGCTTCCTATTTTCCCTCGGGTATTTCGAACTTATCCGAAAGCTTTGACTGCAGTGGGGCGAGCACGCTTTCTGGCACGATGATCGGCGCATTAGGGTCCTTATTTTTCTGCTGGCAGCAAGATACACCGCTTTTTCTCCCCATGAAAAAGTACGTCGGATACAAGCTCCAGCTTACTCATACCGGAACGCGACTCGCCCTGCCGGCCCGCCAGATTTCACTTTTCTGATACACTATTAGCAGCAATCGGAGGAATATGGCAAAGCTACATTTTAAGTATGGGGCGATGAATAGCGGTAAAAGTACCGCCCTTATCAACACCGCCTACAACTACAGCGAACGCGGCCTGGCTGTGGCGATCATCAAACCCGAGATCGACACAAAGGGCGAAAACACAATCGTTGCCAGAGCAGGACTGTCACGCGAAGTGGATATCTTAGCTTCTCGTGAAATGGATATTAGGGAAGAAGTGGGTCTTTATATAGCGCGCAGAGCGCTCGATCCTCTTCACTGCGTACTGGTTGATGAAAGTCAGTTTCTCGAGCCCGAACAGGTTGACCAATTATTTGAAGTGGCAAAACTAGACGACATCTCTGTTATAGCCTACGGCCTGCGAACAGATTTTAGAACCAAGCTTTTCCGAGGCAGCATGCGGCTTTTAGAACTGGCCGATAATATTGAAAAGCTCCCAACAATGTGCCGATGTGGCTCCCAGGCAGAATTTAATTGTCGGAGTATAAATGGCTCCTTCGTATTTGATGGTCAGCAAGTTGCAATCGACGGCGAAGACGAAACTTCCTATGATTCGTTGTGCGGCGTATGTTACACCGATGAACGAGAAAAAGCCGAAAAAATACAACAGCATTAATTACTGTAAAATCGTACAATAAAAACATAAACATGAGGGGAAGTGGCCATGCCGGTGGCATTATATCGGAAGTATCGCAGTAAAACGCTCGACGAAATTGTCGGCCAGTCACACGTGACTGAGGTGCTATCACGCGCACTTGAACAGGGAAGTATCGCCCACGCTTATCTCCTGACAGGTCCCCGAGGTGTAGGAAAAACCTCAATCGCCCGTATTCTGGCGCATCAGATCAACAAGCTTCCCTACGACGAAACGTCGCCTCATTTGGATATCATTGAGATCGACGCGGCAAGCAACAACGGCGTCGAGGATGTACGGGAGCTTCGGGAAAAGGTGCAAGTTGCCCCTGTTTCTGCCGAGAAAAAGATATATATTATCGATGAGGTGCATATGCTTTCAAAAGCGGCCTTCAATGCGCTGTTAAAGACGCTTGAGGAGCCGCCTGCGCATGCCGTCTTTATCCTGGCGACTACCGATAGCGACAAGCTGCCGGCAACCATTGTCAGTCGCACACAGCGCTTTGCATTTCGTGCCATTACCCCCGCCGATGCCACGAAGCACCTTCGCCATATCGCCGATACTGAAAAGATCAAGATTGATAATGACGCCTTGGAGCTGATTGCCATCAGAGGGGATGGGAGTTTCCGCGACAGCATCAGCCTCCTCGACCAGCTTCGCTCCATCGGCGGTAAAAAAGGTATCGACCGTGCCCTAGTCGAAAGCAGCCTGGGTCTTGCCCCCGCCGAGCATGTCGAAAAACTCCTCGACGCCTACGACACGAAGGATCTTCACAAAATTGTTTCTTTGCTGGACGAAAGCGAAGCCGCCGGCGTGCAGCCAACCGTCCTAACGACACAATTGATTCAAACGGTTCGCCGCCGGATCGCAGAGTCGCCCCAGCTTCTCCCGCTACTCGACCAGCTCCTCGAGGTCGCAAAATCGCCAAAACCCGGCATCAAACTTCTGACAGTTCTGGGAAGTCATGCATCGCCAAAACCAAAAACTATTGCCCTTAGCGCTCCGCCAGCCGAGATCAGCGCACCTATCAAAAAATTAGAAAAAATGGCCGTCCGGCCTGCTCCTCAATCCCCACCGCCGGTCAAAGAAAACACGCCCGAGCCGCCTAAAAAGCGGGAAGCACCGAACCCTCCCATTCTCGAACTTGATTGGCCACGGCTTCTTGATCACACCCGCGAACAGTATGTCGCTGTCTATAGCGTTCTCTCGAAATGCGGCTACGAGCAGGATGGCAGCACCCTGATTTTGTATACCAAAAATGCCTTTTACAAGAAGAAACTTGATGACAGCAAACATCGCATTAACTTACAAAAATCACTGGCTGAACTCGGTGCCGGGGAATTGGTTATTGAGACCATCCCAACACCCCCGCCGCCAAAAGATAGCCAAGCAGCGGCCGTTGCTGCTATTATGGGGGGAGGAGAAGAGGTGAGCGTTGAATAGTAACGCTGTTTAGAGATCATGGGAGCCAAAGACGTGCCCGCCGGAAAAATCCCGCCGCAAAGTATTGACGCCGAGATGAGTCTGCTCGGTGCTATTTTAATTGACGAGGAGGTCCTCGCCGATGTCACTGAGCACGTCAGTGCCAAGGATTTTTATGATAAGCGCCACGCTACCATCTACGGAGCGATGATGCGGCTGTATGAACGGCACAAGCCTGTCGACCTGCTGACCCTCACCGAAGAACTTAGAAAGAAGAACGAATTTGATTTAATCGGCGGATCATCCTACCTCACCGAACTCACTAATTATGTTCCGACCGCTGCCCACGCCGAAGCCTACGCTGAAATGGTAGCGACCAAGGCCGTCCGTCGCCGTCTTATTAAAGCCAGCGGCGATATCAGCGAGCTCGGGTACGACGAAGACACCGAGGTGCAGGAACTTCTGGAAAAAGCCGAAGCCGAGCTATTCAGCGTCAGCGACCAATCACTCAAACAAGATCTGGTCAGTCTGGAGAATATCCTTACCGAAAGCTTTGACCGCATGGAAGAACTTCACCGGAACAAGGGAGCACTCCGGGGTATTCGAACCGGTTGGCGTGATCTCGATAATATGACCGCTGGGCTACAACGAAGCGATCTTATCATTCTGGCAGCCCGGCCGGCCATGGGTAAGACGACGCTCGTCACCAATCTGGCCTATAACGTCGCCACCGTCGCCAAACGACCAGTATTGTTCTTTAGCCTTGAGATGAGCAAGGAGCAGTTGGTTGATCGTATGCTTGCCGATGCCAGCGGGGTCGATGCGTGGAATATTAGAACGGGTAATTTGTCGGATGAGGATTTCTCAAAACTGTCCGAAGCAATGGGCGAGATGGCCGAAGCGCCGATTTACCTCGACGATACGCCGGGCCTGTCGGTCCTGGAAATGCGCACCAAGGCGCGGCGCGCCGCACATGAGGCGCCGCTTGGGTTGATAATTGTCGACTATCTGCAGCTGATGCAGGCGGCCGGACGCTCGGACGGCAACCGGGTCCAGGAGGTGAGCGAGATTTCCCGGGGTCTGAAGCTGATCGCCCGCGAACTGAATGTGCCTGTGATCGCCCTTAGCCAGCTTTCACGTTCTGTCGAGTCCCGCAGTCCCCAAATTCCACAGCTTGCCGACCTGCGCGAATCAGGATCTATCGAGCAGGATGCCGACATCGTCATGTTTATTTACCGTGAAGCCTACTATAATCCTGAAACTGACCGCGAGAATATCACCGACCTTATCCTCGCCAAGCATCGTAACGGCCCGACCGGCAAGGTAGAGCTCTACTTCCACCCGGAACGACTGCGATTCATGTCACTGGACAAGCGTCACGAATAAACGTCCGTGGTATAATCAAAAATAACTCTATGGGCAAACATATCACCGATTTCCTGCTCTACCGTTGGCGCTATATCGTTGGCTATGCCGTTATCGGGCTGGCAACAACAGCGCTTCTCATCGTCGCCGGGTTGCTTATTCCGGGAGGCCTGTCCGAGGCCGAGATGCAATCCGTGGTTCGCAGCAGCGCGCTTTCTTTTGACACGTTCACCCCCGATATGATCGTTAATTTACCATACCAGCTTTTGCAGCGGGTAAGTATCGATCTTTTAGGAGTGACACATCTTAGTATCAAGCTTCCGTCGCTTATTCTGGGTCTACTGACTATTTTAGGAATGATTATTTTGCTTCGGGCGTGGTTTAGGCGTAATGTGGCCATTATCGCAACCGTCCTTGTGATTACTACCGGACAGTTTTTGTTCGTCGCACAAAGCGGGACGCCCAGCATTATCTATATCTTCTGGTCTGTCTGGCTGCTGGCCGCGGCCCTGATGGTCTCGCGGCACGCCAAACCGAGTTTTTTATGGAAGATAGTCGTGTTCGCCGCTGCTGCACTCAGTCTTTACACGCCTCTTAGTATTTATATACTGCTAGCGCTGCTGAGTGCTGCCGTTCTCCATCCGCACCTTCGCTACATTATTCGAAAACTGCCAAAAGGAAAGACGACCGTGGCGCTTTTGGTCGCCCTGTTATTGGTCGCTCCGCTGAACTACGCCATCATCAAAGACCCATCAATCGGCCTGACGCTCCTGGGAGTGCCAGAGCAGTGGCCTAATCTTTGGCAGAATGCTCTGCAGCTTCTTTCACAGTACTTTAACTTCGTCAATCCTTCCGGCGCAACCAATTTGCTGCTCCCAGTCTATGGCCTTGGATCCATCATTCTCCTTGCCCTCGGTGTCTATCATCTTGCGACGACAAAATACACGGCCAGAAGCTACATCGTCAGTACCTGGACTATCCTTTTGATTCCTATCTTGATCATCAACCCCCGCTTTACAAGTATTACCTTCGTGCCGGTCCTTCTGTTAATGGCGATGGGGATTTACACGCTGCTTCGTAGTTGGTACCAGCTATTTCCGCGTAACCCTTACGCCCGGATCGCAGGATTGATTCCGCTCGCTATTTTAATAGGCGGGCTGGTTCTCTCGGGAGTCAACCGCTACATGAACAGCTACCTTTACGATCCCCGGCTTGCTTCAAATTTTTCAAGCGACTTATGGCTCGTCAACAAACAACTGACAGATCAAAAAGGTACCGTTGCCCTCATTGTCAGTGACCAGGAAGCACCCTTTTACACAGTCGTCGCGACACACAAACAAAACGTCACCATTAATCCTTCTGACACCACAACGGCAGGGACGGTTATCATCAGTAAGGCTGCCATGCCCACAAAAACTGACAAGCCGATCACCGTACCGACACAGATTGTCACCAATTCCCGCTCAAATGAGGCTGACCGTTTCTATATCTATAAATCCGCTGAAAAATAACGTATACTAGATAGGTTAGTACTTGAACCGACCGAAGGAGAATCATTGTGGCGTTCGACCAGATGAAGATGCTTAACGAATTACGTAAAGCACAAAAAGAACTTAAAAAGGAAAAGGTGATTGTTGCAGCTGGCGGCGACGACGATGATCCAGCCGTTGAAGTGACCGTCAACGGCGAATTAAAGGTAGAAGATATCACTATTAATCCTGCCTACCTTTCGCCAGAATACAAGGATGACCTCGAAGGATGGCTGCAGGCGGCAATTCGCGACGGGCTTGCCAAGGCTCAGGAAATCGCCGCCGAAAAAATGAAGCCGCTCATGGGTGGTTTGGGTAACTTGGGTCTTTAGGAGTCATCTTGGCCCAGCTACTTCCTGCCGCACTTGTCCGTCTTATCGAAGAGCTGGGCAAACTCCCCGGAGTGGGCGCTCGGACCGCCGAGCGCTATGCTTACTTTTTACTCAAAAGTGATGCCCATACAAGCCAAAAACTGTCAGTCGCACTTGAAAACCTCCACAGTAAAGTAAAGACATGTCCAGTGACGTTTGCACTCATCGATGAGACACAGGATGTCTCACCACTTTATAGCGAGGGTGATCGCAATAAACGGCTGGTTGCTGTCGTTGAAGAGCCGCTGGATATCGTCGCCCTCGAGCGCACCGGACATTACAAGGGGACGTATCATGTTCTCGGCGGGGCGATTTCACCTATCGACGGCATCGGCCCGGAACAGCTGCATATTCCCGAACTCCTTGAGCGCCTGGAGCGCGATGAGGTCGAAGAAGTGATCATCGCGACCAACGCCAGTGTCGAAGGAGAGTCAACCGCCTTATTCCTCCAGCGCATGATCAACGACGCGGGCATAGATATCACCATGACCCGCCTGGCGCGCGGCATCCCCGTCGGAGTCGACCTGGAATACGCTGATCAAATAACACTATCACACGCCTTAGAGGGACGGAGGGTTCTATAATGTTTGAAGCTGCGATTAGCCTCATTAACGACGCAAGAAAGATTGTCGTCATCCAGGCCGAAAACCCCGACGGCGACAGCCTGGGCAGCAGCCTTGCCCTGGAAGAAATTCTCGGCGATCTTGGCAAGGAAGTAAGCCTCTATTGACCGGTTGAAATTCCAAAA
>JALRBM010000100.1 GCA_023257755.1 Candidatus Saccharimonadia bacterium
GAATTGTTTGCGGTGACGGACGTAGTGATAAACGAAGGGAAGGGCGACTTAGGTATTCTTACTTCGGCTCGGTTAGTGCACTTTTATGGCCATATTTTAGAGGATTATGACAGGCTGCAGTTCGGGTACGAAGCAATCAAGCAGGTGGCGCGTGCGACTGAAACGGTTGATGAGCCCGAATGGTATGGGGTACTAGCCGAGGTATTGATGGCGCTTGATACAAAAACGGTCCCGCGTCAATTGACGGAGACCTGGTTTTATCTTCATTATGCGGCGATGCTGGGACACGAATTGAGCTTGACGCACGATGTCAACGGAGAGAAATTGCACCCCGACCAGCAATATATGTACGATATCGGGGAAAAGGGCCTGCGTCTGTCAACAGGCGGAGAGCTTAGGGCCGATCATATTAAATTTCTGCGACTGGTAGGTGCCAAATCATTAAAGGTACTTGCCCAGATCGGGGGAATCGATACGATTTTACCAGAGTGTTGGCAAACCGCCCGGCAGCATGCCGCGATTTAAAAGCCCTTAAAAGTCGAACAGCCCGCCCCCGGAACCCTTTTCAGGGACCGGGAGCGGGCGCGGATCAGGCGCCGGGGATCGGCTCGCTAATCCTGATGTACGTGCCGATGGGCTAGTCGGCGTCGGCCAGGACCGCGTCAGCGGCGTCGCACCAGTCGTCGACGGACTTCTTGCTCGCCTCGACCTTCTTGCCGGCCTCGATGATCGGGTGGCTGGACAGCGGCGCGAACCGCTTGCGGGTGTTCCGCACGGTGACCTCCATGGTCGTCGGTTTCGTACTATTTTATTATATCATACTATAAAAGTAAAAGCAATAGAATTATACACATTATGTACGTATATATAAAATACCCAGACGGGTAACCTTATCTGTTATAATCAAAACAATATGGAAGAAAAAACAGTTCGCATGGAAGATATTATTAGCCTGGCAAAGCGCCGCGGGTTTGTGTTTCAGGCCTCGGAAATTTACGGTGGGTTGGCTGGATTTTGGGACTATGGTCCGCTAGGAGTGGAACTGGTTAACAAACTGAAAGCCGAGTGGTGGAAGGCGGTCGTTACCGAATCCGACAATATCTTTGGCGTTGACGGCGCAATTATTCAAAATCCAAAACTTTGGGAGGCTAGCGGCCACGTGGCAGGATTTACAGATCCTATGGTTGAAGACGTCGTGACCCACAAGCGCTACCGGGCTGATCACCTGGCGGGGACTGACTCGACCGACCTGGGCGAGCTGAAGGAACTTTTAAAGGGTAAAAAGTCTCCTGATGGAAACGACCTTAGTGAACCCCGCTATTTCAACATGATGATGCAGACCTGGGTCGGCGCGGTGCAGGATGACAGTGCGGTCGCATACCTTCGCCCCGAAACGGCGGGCTCTATCTTTACTAATTACGAGAACGTCCGTGAAACAATGCGCGCCAAACTCCCATTCGGTATTGCCCAGATAGGGAAGGCCTTTCGTAACGAGATCAGCCCGCGTGATTTTATCTTCCGTGTGCGCGAACTTGAACAGATGGAGATACAGTACTTTATCCGGCCCCAGTCGCAGGATGCAGCCTACGAGCAGTGGCGTGAATTCGCCTGGGACTTTTTGACTACACGCCTCGGAATCGCACCGGAAAATCTGAAGTGGCACGAGCACGAGGAAAACGAGCGCGCGCATTATGCTGCCGCGGCGCATGATATCTACTTCAAATTCCCGCAGGGCTTTAAAGAACTTTGGGGGACGCACAATCGGACTGACTTTGACCTCAGCAGCCATCAAAAGACAAGCGGGAAGGACCTGTCGTACTTTGACGATGCGGCTAAGGAGCGGTTTATTCCCTATGTCATCGAGAGTTCGGTCGGCGTTGGCCGTATGCTACTCGCTGTTTTGGCGGATGCTTACCGGGAGGAAGAAATTAACGGTGACAAGCGGGTGGTGCTCAAGCTCAAACCCGAACTAGCGCCGTACCGGTTTGCCGTCTCGCCGCTTCTAAAGAACAAGCCCGAGTTGGTCGAGAAGGCACGGGGAGTGTATTTAATGCTGAAAAAACAGTATGGCAACGTGACTTGGGATGATAATGGAAATATCGGCAAACGCTATCGCCGCCAGGATGAAATCGGAACACCGAACTGCGTCGTGATTGACTTTCAAACGCTCGAAGACGACACGGTGACGGTTCGCGACCGCGATTCGACCGAACAAAAACGTGTTGCTATTAAAAACATCTCAGCGTAACTGAGAAGAGTCGGGCCACCCTTGCTGCGTCAGCGTGCTCGCGTCGCAGCAAGGGTGGCGGTTGGATTCCAGAGGGCCAGATGCAGGCTGGGCTTTACGACGACTGGTCGCCGTAGTCGATCCCGACACGTCGGATCGGCGGGTCGCCCGCCACCCGGTCAGGCCTGTCGCTGGCGGCTTCGCGTTCGGCACGGCCCTGCTGCGGCCATGTCGAAACATCATCGGTTCGAATCGGCGCGCCGGGTCTTTCTCGATCGGTCAAGAGTACTCCTTCGTCCATACTCCGGGAAAGTGGAGTAATACTTATTATATACTCATAATGATTTTTATCAAAGCAGGCCTGTACCTCTGGTGTGTATATTGTTTAAGCCTATGTTGCACGATATAATAGAGGTAGCTCGTAAGAGCGAAGGAGCGTGTAACTATGAAGGATGAAGAATCCCTAGAGCCAACCAAC
Source organism: Candidatus Saccharimonadia bacterium (assembly GCA_023257755.1). GTDB lineage: Bacteria > Patescibacteriota > Saccharimonadia > Saccharimonadales > Saccharimonadaceae > JALRBM01. Next base: position 2,706 of record JALRBM010000100.1, read on the forward strand.
TTTATTGGCGATATTCCGCCATCCAAGCCGACGACTTACGAATTGCTCGTAAGGCAAAGCAGGAAAATGGGCGGAGTTGCGATGAAGGCAGTAGTGGGTATCCGACATTTCTTGCACCAGGATGTGCCGCTTCCTCCTTCTGCTGAAAACTTCATGCAAAACCTTTCATTTACACGGCACGAGAACACCAGGCGGGAAAAAACTTTGCGACAGACGGATCATCTGCGCAAGGTGGTAAAAGAATCAAGCCAGGTCCTGGGGAGTGCCAACACGGTCTTCCCGCTGACGCTGTTTCCGGACAGTGTGATCGTTGATCGCAGCAAGATAACGATCATCAAACGGGACTTTTTTTGGACTTCCCGGGTGATAAGCATCCAGATAGAGGACATCCTAAACATCGAGGCGGGCGTAGGTCCGTTTTTTGGATCACTCAATATAGCCAGCCGAGTGATGAGTTCGGTGGACCATTTCCGGATCGATTACTTCTGGCGGGCTGATGCGATCTTTCTAAAGCATCTTATCCAGGGGTATGTGATCGCAAAACATAACAAACTGGATATCAGCCAACTTACCAAGGAAGAGCTGCTCGAAACGCTGACGGGGTTAGGCGAAGACACCGATAGAAAAATCTGATCCGCTTACGATATACTGAAGGAATGATTGTTTACTATACCGACGGGAGCGCCAGCCCGAATCCGGGTCCGGGCGGTTTTGCCGTGATCCGCGACCAAAAACCACATATTTTAGGAAGCGAGCCCGGCGATACGACCAATATTCGCATGGAAGGA
>JALRBM010000037.1 GCA_023257755.1 Candidatus Saccharimonadia bacterium
AACGCGCATGCCTTGGCTTTCCAGCAGCTCGACCACCATCTTTGTCGTCGTGGTTTTTCCATTCGTCCCACTAACAACAATCACGCCTTGAGGTAACTGGGCAAGCGTGCGTTTAATAAACTCAGGGTCTATCTTTTCAACGAACAGGCCGGGCAGGGCGGATCCGCCGCCTCGAAGCTGGGCGATCCGCCGGACTGCTTTGCCAAGCAGTGCTACATAAGGAATTGACATGCCTCTATTATAGCCTAACCAGGGTGTGTGCGTTACAATGAGATTATGTTTATTCTGGGGCTTCTTTCTTGGTGGTACGGTGCGGGGTGGCGCGGCCGACTGGCGGCGCTTCGCGAGAAATTAGCAAGCACTCTAGACTACTTTTCGATCGATCTGCTTCTTCGCACGTTCTTTTCGCCGTTCCGGCAGATATCTGCGGGACGGGTAGATGGAGGATTGAACGTCCAGATGAGGGCATTCTTTGACCGCCTGATCTCGCGGATTATCGGAGCCATGATACGGCTGGTAATGATACTAGTTGGCAGTCTTGCGATTGCATTTCACGCCGTCATCGGAACGCTCTTTGTCATTTTGTGGGGTGTGGTGCCGCTGGCCCCTATCGTCGGAATCGGTATGGCAATATCAGGATGGGTGCCATGGAATCTGTAACGCTTAACTACGGGAGCATGCGCGCTGTCAAGGCACGGATGGGGCGACAGCTTGGGGGCGTTTGGTCATGGCTGCTGCCGATCATCACGCTGCTTTTAGTCGCGGGAGGCGTGATGTTGCTGCTGGTTGAGCAGGCGGTTGGTTGGCTGGTTATTGGGATGGCCGCGATTCCCTTCATGTTTCATCAGTGGCACAAGCACGAGTTAAAAGAGCTGCCCCCCATAAAATCCGGGTCGACGATCGATGACTTACTGTCAATAGATATCCTTGGCCGGTTGTCGAAGAATCCAGCACCAAATGAACTCGCAGTAGTGTTAGGTGAAGTACAGAGCGGGCAGTTCTTCGCCGCCCGTTTTGGTGTCGGGTCGCAGTTTTTACAGGATATAGCCGCCAAAGAAGCCGACAAGACGACGCTGATATGGCAAGAAGCCCTGAAAATTAAGGAAGAGCTAGGTCTCGCCGAGATTACCGGCGGTGTGCTGGTAGTGGCGCTCGTCCGGGCATTTCCGGGGTATGAAAACCTGCTGGCGCATGTGCATATCGGCGACGACGATTTGATTCAGGGAATAAAGTGGCAAGAGCATATCAAATTCCTTATCGCACAGCATGGTAAACCCCGACGAACGGGTGGTATCGCGCGGGACTGGTCGTTTGGATACATCCCACTCCTTACGCGCTTTGGGCAAAATCTAAGCGATCAAATTTCACGCGGCGGTCTTCTGTCAGCCGACCTTGAGGCGCATACCCAGGCGCTAGACCAGCTGATCGAGACATTCGGTAAGGGCGGTCGCCAAAATGCTGCTTTAGTGGGGGCTCCGGGAGTGGGTAAAACGACGATCGTTCATGCCTTCGCCGAAAGGTTGCTTGATGCGTCGGCATCTATTCCGGAAAGCTTGAAGTTCCGCCAGGTATTTATCCTGGACTCCTCTTCCCTATTAGCAGCTGCACCCGGGCGGGGCGAGCTGGAAAATCTCATCATGCAGGTGCTGGGCGAGGCATATAGTGCAAAAAATATTATCATCTGTCTTGATAATGCACAGCTGTTTTTCGAGGAGGGTGTCGGTTCGGTTGATCTGACGAACGTGCTGCTTCCAATCCTCGAGGCAGGCAGTCTGCGGGTTATTCTGACCATGGACGAGCAACGCTATCTGCAGATTGGCCAGCGCAATCCTTCGCTGGTCAACGCACTTAACCGCATCACTGTCGGGCCAGCAACCAAGGAAGAGACGCTGGCGGCCATGCAGGACCAATTAATCGTCACCGAATTCAGACAGAAAGTCACCTATACCTACCAAGCACTTCAGGAGGCGTATCGGTTGAGCGAGCGATATGTCCATGATTTGGCGATGCCTGGGCGTGCCATCAAGATGATGGAAGCCGCAGCGAACTACAGCGAAAGCGGCCTGGTGACAATGAACTCGGTCCAAAAAGCCATCGAGCAGACCTTGGATATTAAGGTTGGCGTAGCGAGCGACGAGGACGAGCGCGAGAAGCTTCTTAATATGGAAGAGCTGATCCACCGGCGCATGATCAACCAATCCAGGGCCGTCGCCGTCGTCAGCGATGCGCTGCGCCGGGCAAGGGCAGGGGTGCGTAACCAAAACCGTCCGATCGGTACGTTCCTCTTCCTGGGCCCAACGGGTGTCGGTAAGACCGAGCTTGCCAAGGCCTTGGCTGACGTATATTTTGGCGGGGAGGACCGTATGGTCCGGCTCGACCTAAACGAATATGTCAGGAGCGAGGATGTGGCGCGTCTGATCGCCGACGGGGCAGATGACCCCACCAGCCTGACGGCACAAGTAATGAAGCAGCCCTTTAGTGTTGTGCTCCTGGACGAGATCGAGAAAGCACACCCAAACGTCTTGACGACGTTGCTCCAGCTTTTGGACGAGGGGATTTTGCGCGACATCAAAAACCGTGAAGTAAGCTTTCGCGATGCCATCGTGATTGCCACCAGCAATGCCGGTGCCGAGCGTATTCGCGAGTACATCGAACGTGGCTACCAGCTGGAACAGTTCGAAAAACAATTTATAGACGAACTTATCAGCAGCAACCAGTTCCGCCCTGAATTTTTGAACCGTTTTGACGAGATTGTTGTCTTTCGACCGCTTGAAAAACCAGAATTGATACAAGTCATCGATCTGATTTTGGCGGGTATCAATAAAACGCTAGCCCTACAAAAGATCAGCGTCAATGTTGCCGATGATGCCAAGCAATTACTGGTAGATAAGGGCTACGATCCGCGCCTTGGTGCACGTCCGATGCGGCGGGTGGTCCAGCGCGCCGTCGAAAATACCGTGGCCAAACAGATGCTTTCAGGAGCAGTGGGGCCCGGCAGCACCATCGAAATTACGTTTGATCAGGTTCAGCAGATCTTGGGGTCGCAAACTGAAGCGGATGCGATTGCCGCCAGGACGAACCAGCAAGTAGGAGAAAGTGATGAAAAAACCACAGGCCCTGCTTAAAGCTGAAATAGAGCAGGCTGCGCTGAAGGTTGAGATAGGCGGGATATATTCGCACTATAAAAACCCATCGCACACCTATCGAGTTGTCGATTTGGCCATCAATACCGAGTACGATACGGTTTGGGTTATTTATCAATCTCTGTACGAAGAAAAGGTGACATTTCTAAGGTCTGCAGAAGAATGGTGTGAAGACGTAACAAAAGATGGCCAGACAATGAAACGCTTCACACTTATAAAAAGCGAAAGGTAGCGACGTGAATTGTCCCCTCAGTCTGATAGATATCGCTATGGTCGTGTGCTAAATTGCCAGTGATTTGAATCTTTTTATCACTGCCGGCTGCAGCCGAGAGCTCCGGTTCTGGTCTTCCGGTATGAAGAGCGTAGTATGTGTTATCGTCGGACTTAAGACCTGTCGCACACTCTAATGTCTGAGGACCGTCGGTATTTTTATGGGGAAGACATACGATCGTTCCGGTGAAGGCGGTTGTCGCGTCGGTTTCTTGAGTAAATGATTTTCCACCAGGGATGCTACATTTAGGCGGATGTGACTCTTGAACCGGATAGCCGGCGGCCACGCAGTCATCGTAATTCTTAATTGCGGACTGCTTATGCTGAGTGGCGATAAGATAACCGGTAAGCCCACCTAGGATAATGACCAGGGCGCTGACAATGGTTATAAAGATTGTGCGTTGCTTCATGATCCCAGTATAAATCGTAACCAGATAAACATAAACACAAAAATTACCATTGACTTTTATAATAGAAGGTGTTATTATGTATTTAAGTAGTGACTAACGCCTTTTGGAGGCACTCGTGTCTACCGCTCGCACCTACCGCTGCAACGTCCCCGGGGCCCCGGTCGAGGGTTGGAGCATCGAGCTCTCGGCCAACCGCCAGAGCCTCAAGTTCGGTGGTCTCGTGTCCACCTCCTACATCGAGTGCTCGGACGGCAGCGGCTTCTTCTTCGACACCTCGGCCGGCAGCATCAGGTTCTACTTCGACGGCCGGGTTACCTGGGGTCGGGACAAGTACCTGCTGGACGAGGTCTACTTGACCAAGTGGGACATCGTCTGGTACGGCACCATCAACGCCGTCGCCAAGTTCCTGCGCCTCCCCGCGCTGAGGAAGAAGATCGCGGTCTGACCCAACTGGGACCGCCATACAGCCCGCCCTAACGCGTTGAGCCCGCTCCGCAAAGGAGCGGGCTCTCGCATTTTCTGGACTTTTATTAAAAGCAGTTGACACACTTTCGCTGTTGAAATAATATTTAACCATATGGTTGAATATTCACTACAACTTGATTCAGTGTTCGCCTCGCTTGCCGATCCTACGCGGAGGGATATTCTTTCACGCGTGGCAAATGTCGAACTGTCGGTTACCGAACTGGTTAGCGACTATGATATGAGTTTTGCCGCCATTTCTAAACATTTGAAAGTTATGGAAAAGGCGCGGCTTATTGTAAAACGAAAGGAGGGCAAAAAGCATATGGTGTCAATCGCACCCGACGCGCTCAGAAGCGCCGAGGAGTATTTAGAACGATATCGACGAATGCAACAAAGCCGGTTCGATAAACTAGATGCATTAATAAAATAAGGAGGCCAAGATGGCAGATGTAAAAGTAACCAAAGATCTAGAAAATAAAACATTAGGAATCGAATTCGAGGCTAACGGTCCAAAAGATAAAGTGTGGCGAGCCTATACTGATAGGGATTGGTTTGAAAAATGGTGGGGACCAGAAGGATGGGAGACGACTGCTAAGGAATTTAACTTTACTCCAGGCGGTCGCGTTCACTATAGTATGAAGTGTGTGGACGAGCGCCAGGGTGAATGGTTTGGCCAAACTTCGTGGGCGATCATGGATATTCAGAGCGTCGACGAAGGCGAGAGCTTTACGTACAAAGATTACTTCTCTGACGAGCAAGGTGTGCCAAATACAGAAATGCCATCGCTGACAATTACTAACAAACTCATTGAAGAAAACGGAAAGACCAGGATCATCAGCACAAGCTATGCAGATAGTGCCGAGCAGATCGAGGAGCTCATTAAGATGGGTATGATCGAAGGCTTTACTAGCCAGATTACTAAACTTGATCAGCTAGTAGCGTAGCGCCGTACCGGATAAAAATGATGCGGGTCCTTGCGGCGCGCATTATTTTTATCCAAGGTGCTGCCGAGTAGGAGGCTAAAAACAAGACCCGGATGGCCGGGTTCGGCACGGATCTGCCAACCCTGCTGTTCGGCGATTTCTTTGACGATGGCCAGCCCCAATCCCAGTCCGCCAGTCTCTCTGCTGCGGGATTTATCCACTCTATAGAACCGCTCAAATAGGTAGGGCAGACTCTTGGGAGGAACACCCTTACCATTATCAGAAAACACTATCTTGTCAGCAGTAGCAGTAATGGTAACTTCAGTTGCTTCGGAGTAACGCAGGGCATTTTGCGTGAGGTTCGAGAGGATTGTCTGCAGAGCATCACGACTCATTTTGATGGTGAGGTCATCGGGAATACAGATGTTTCTCCTTCACCAGAGTCAGTGGAGCGGCCGCCACGATAATAAGGTAGACGAAGTCGGCCATTAGTGTATAATAAAACCGTATAAATCCGCCTAGCGGCCTGGTTGTCTAGCCGACGACACAAACAGGCTTGCGGTATCATCACTTTCAGGCTGGTCGATTAACTAAAAAAGGAGATCTAACGTGGCCGATTCAAAAGAAAAGCGCCTCGAAGAAGCGAGAGAGCAGTACGACCAGTGGCGCGACGTGTCGCAAGCACACTGGAGTCATTGGCGAGCCTGGGGCTCTTGGTTCAGCTGGGGTTCACCAGTTGGCCTGGGGCTGTTCGTCGTCTTGCTGGCAGTTGCCTTTGCTGTCATCAAGTTCGCTCTCACGCTTTAAGACCAGAGAAAATAAAAACACCGCCAGGCTACGCGCGGTGTTTTTATTTTTTGTATTTATCCTATGTGCTTGAAGAGGTCGATAACGTGCTGTTTCAAGATATCGCGCTCGATCTTGATCTCGTATCCGCTGTCATCGGCAAGAACCTGAATATTAATTTTACGAGGTCGTATAAACGACAGGTCATCACGTGATGCGCCTATGACAACGTGAGGAATCTTTGCTTGAAATATGGCCGCCGCACACATAGGACAGGGTTCATTCGTGCAGTAAATGATACAGTCTTTTAGTTTACTGGTAGCGAGTTTACGGCACGCCTTGTCGACAGCTTCTGTTTCGGCGTGCGCCAGTACTGTGTTGCGCCTTGCTTCCCTGCAGCGGCCACGAGAAATGACCACCCCATTTTGGACAATTACAGCTCCAAACGGTAACTCGCCGTCCCTAGCCGCCAGTCTCGATTGTTTCAATGCTTCCGCCATAAAATCATCGTGAGAAGTCATGATCGTAGTATAGCAAATGACACCAGTGGCTTATCGACAATAATCGCTGCTTTTACCACTTGTGGGATCGCCAGCGGGGAGGCGGGCGAGAGTCGCTTCGCTATTTACTGGCAGCCAGCCCCTTAGCCAGCACACTGCATGCCAGGACAATTCCTTTTCCTGCGCATGGGCTGACTGATAAGCGGGTGATTTGCTTGCTTCGTTTTCCTGTCGATAATCGTAAACACCCCAGTCAAAGAAGGTATTTTTTGTTTGTAAAATGCCTATTTTTGTCGCTAACGTCTCGCCCTGCTTTATAAAAACGACTGGGTTGATGGAATGCGTCGCCGAATTTGAGGTTGGTGCCGGCCATGTATCGGCGATTTTTTGCAAGTTATCGGGCAGTTCACGCAGGTGGCCGACGCGGTACATGACGCCGCAGTTATTCATAGCATCAAACGTATATTGGACCTCTCCCTCTGCGATGTAGCTTCCTCCTCGCACCAGGTAGCCGTGGATGGGTGCGGTAACAGTAACCGTGTTATCCGGGCTATTGTCAAACCGTAGGCCGCCGTGCGGTTTATAGTTGCCGCCTCTTGTTTGGCCAGGGTAGAGCACGGACGTTGCTTTGGCGAGGTCGGCCGGGGGTTGGAGCATCGGTTGGAGCTTGCATTCAGGAGCTGGCTCCGTTGCTTGCCAGCCAGTAGCAGTCTGTTGCCAGATCAATCGATCCGGCTCTGTCTGCTGGGCTTGCTCCCTGCCCATAGAGCCCTGCTTATCCGTATTTTCCTTGGATGAAAAGATAAATTTCCATCCCAAAAATCCTATGATAGCCACGACCAGAATAATAATTAAAACTTCAACGATGCCGAACCCTTTTTGCTGCCTTTTCATACTTGTAGTGTATATAAAACATCAGCTTTAATCCATAGCGCTTATGCTATTGAGTGAGCTGTTAGTTGAGGAGGGCGATGGCAACGGTCAGGTAAGTTGCAAAGCACACCCAGCCCAGATACGGTGCAAGCAGCCAGGCTGATACTCTTTTGATCTTATAGAACTCGATAATCGTCATAACTATACTGACTATCAAGGCAAGGATGATAGCGACACCAAACCAAGGTGCATGCAGCCCGAAGAATACCAGTGACCAGGCTGCGTTGAGGAGTAACTGCAGCCCAAACCAGGAATAAGCTTTTTTCTTTGATTGCTTGGCTGGCTCCAGAATGATAAGTGCCAGTGCAATACCCATGAGTAAGTAAAGTGTCGACCAGACCGGTCCGAATACCCAATTCGGTGGGTTGAGCGCCGGCTTGACAAGCGCGGCATACCAGGTTGGAATGTTTGGGGTTGTCGCAAGCGAACCGATTACACCGGCGGCGAAGGAACCGGCAATAGAGCCCGCAAATACAACAAACTTTTTAATCATGTATCTAGTATACCCTAAAGTAGGGCCATGATTTCTTTAGCCACTTCTTCGGCAGTTTTGTCTGTCGTATCGATTCTTTTGTAAGCTTCGGGATAAAAGAAAGGGGAGGGAGTCTTCAGGTCGAGTTTGTTCTCCAGATAGGCAACTCTTTCGGGGCCGGGGGCGTGCGCTTTTGTCTGCTGACGGTCCAGCGAGCCCGCCCGGTCGATTCGCGTATCAAGCGGCGCGGCTAGTTCGATGAAAAGGACTTGTCCTCCGTGGGACTCGTAGATATCTTTATAGGTGTCTATATTAGACCTACCCTTTTCTCGCGCAAAGTTCCAGACGTAGGTAAAAAAAAGATTGACGCCGCGGGCTGCAGCTTCTTTGATGATGCTGGTTCGAATAAGCTTACTGAGCCGGTCTTCAGATGGAGTACCGACGCCAAAAATATGCATTACGCCGTCCATGACCATGTGATTATGGAAAAGCTTGAAATCTGTTTTCGCTTCTAGTAATTTGCCGACCGTTGTCTTGCCAACAGCGGGCGGTCCGAATAGAATGAGTAGCTTCATGGTTTACGGCTTTAAGCTTAGTCCTTTTTTGGCCAGCTCCTCTTTTAGGATATTAACTGCTTTTGGTCCCACGCCATGTATGCCCAGCAGCTCCTTTTCGGAATATTTTGAAAGCTGTGCTAGTGTTGTGATACCTACGTTTACCAGTGCAGAATTTGCCGGGCGGCCTAGGGATCTAGGAAACTCTTTGGAAAAGCTGTTTGCGGGTAAGTCTAGCGTGCTCATAAATCCACTATAGCAGCAAGGGCGGGTGATCGCATGGTGCTAAGTTGCCCCAGGGCTTGTATTGCATTATTCTTTTAATGTGTTACAATAAATTAACCTATGAAAGAATTTGTTAAGGGACACGAACTTCAGCCAGTAAAATCACGCAATGAACTGCTAGCAGAGATGATTGCAAGAGGCGAAGTGCCAATGCTTCCATTTGAGCTGGATAAACTAAAAAAAGATTTTGAGGAACTAGCGGCAGAACAAGAAGTGAATGGTAGGCTTCTCGGAGAAGCGATGCAAGATTCTTCAGAGACATGGCATGATAATGCGGCGGCAGAAATTATTAGTGCGTCGTCGGTTGGGTTAACAACACAAGCAAAGGCAGTCGTGAGGCAACTTCGAGAGGCTGTTGCAACCGACTACCCCGATGCTAATGAGCAGCAGGTAACGCTTGGTACCCTTGTGTATCTTTCATTTGCAGGCGACGAGCCTGAACCTATGTTGATTACGGCTATCACCACGGACGTACCAGATCAATATGGGGATCATTTACCTGAGGGGTGTGAGGTGGTAACGATGACAAGTCCTTTAGGCAAATTATTGATTGGTGCGGAAGTGGATCAAGAGTTGTCATACGATGTGAACGGACGAAATTTTAGTGTCAAAGTTGTGGAAATGGGACAACCAACCCCGCCACTACATGACGTATAAGCAGTAAGACACCTTCAAGAACAGCGACGTCGTTTGGGTAT
>JALRBM010000048.1 GCA_023257755.1 Candidatus Saccharimonadia bacterium
TAAAAGGCAGGTGCTCTAACCAGCTGAGCTATGGACCCATACGGGTAGCTTACGCTCTAGCAAAGATACCATTTTAAAGGGTAATCTGTCAATGTTTGCCTGATTCTTTGACTTTGCCCAGCTTGGGTGTTTTGGCAAAAAACAGATCCAGGATTGCAAGGATCAGACCAATGGCGATAATCGTCGATTTGTACTGCGTTAGAAAGACATAGACCGTCTCGCCCATTCCTTCGATAACCAAGGCAGATCCCAGCGCTTCAAGAAGAAAGGCGACTGCAAGTAGCGAAAAGGCGAGCGAGCCCACAACGCGGCGCGCCATAGAATGCTGCTGCGGGCTACTGAATAACAGGAGCAGTGCCGGAAGTAATGTGACCGTAGCAGCCACGACACTTTCGAGCGGCGGCTTAACGAGAAGTACGCCGATGCTAGCAACGATCGGGGTGATACTTCCCACTAGCAGGCTACTAAGGACAGCACCGGCCGCGAGTGCCAACCCCAAGATTCCAAAACGGCGCTTGGTAAGGAAGGGAAGTGCGAACAGCAGGGCAGCGATAATGATAAATACGATAAGCGACGTCATGTTCCCCACCACCCTTCCAGGTTGTTTTCGTCAAAGCGGGCCTCGCTGCCGATATTGATGGATTTTTTAGCGGTCGTTCCGGCTGGCAACTCCAAGACATACCGTGCCTCCTGCTTCGGCGTGAAGCGTTCGTAGGGGTAGCTTTCGGGCGGAGCGTTTTTGACAATGTAGACCACCTTTTTGTTCTTGTCTAACCAGACGATATCGATCGGGTATTTCATTTCCTTCATCCAGATCGACCACTTTTCATCGGTTTCAAAAACGATAAGAAGTCCTTGATCGGCACGAAGTTCGGAGGTGCCCGATAGCCCACGCTCCCTGTCTTCAGGCGTCTTGGCGACACGCGTGATAAACACGCCGTCGCCGACATGAAGGTTTACATGAGGCTGCAACTGGGGCCACAAGACATACAGCGCCGCACCGCCTACCATTAGCAGCACCGCCACGACCGCAACCCACGACCAGGCGCTTTTACGCTTGCTATTCACCTATCGACCCCTGTTCTTTCATACGCACCATTATAACAGGTACGAGAAGGTTTGGCTGCTAGGCGCCGACTTTGTCCTTTTTGACGCGGCGCTTGGCGTTTAGTTCGACGTATTCAATGATTGGGGTGGCAACATCCCGGCCAGTTACCTTTTCGATGCCGAATCCAGGACTGGCATTTACTTCCAGAATAAGCGGCCCGCGGTCACTACGCATCATATCGACACCAGCAACGTTTAGCCCCATGGCTTTGGCAGCCTTTACCGCCATCTTGCGTTCCTCGTCAGTCAACTTGATCGGCACGCCTTCTCCCCCTTTGTGAAGATTAGATCGGAAATCATCGTCAAGGCTTTGGCGCTTCATACTAGCAACCACCCGGCTCCCGACCACGAATGCACGAATATCGACACCGGCCGACTCCTTGACGAACTCTTGAAGCAAAACGTTAGTCCCATCCTCATTCGTCAGGTAAAATGCCTGCAGCACCGACTTGGCAGCCTTCTTGGTTTCAGCAAGGACCACACCATTACCATGCGTCCCCCGGGCCAGTTTGATAATAACCGGCGTTCCGCCAACCTTATCGATAAGGTCGTCTATATCGGTCGAGTTACGCGAGAAAATGGTCTTTGGAATACCGACCCCGGCCTTGGCGAGCAGCTGCATACTACGCAACTTGTCGCGCGAACGGTTGATTGCGATTGAGCTGGAAAGCGTATATACCCCTTGCATCTCAAGCTGGCGCACGATTGCCGTACCATAACGGGTCATATTCGAGGCAATGCGAGGGATAATCGCATCAAACTGCATCAGATCCTCACCCTTGTAACTCACGGAAGGCTTGTTCTGTTCTATCGAGGCGTAACAGTCGCGGTATTTAATGATTTTTACAGTATGGCCACGTTCAATTGCGACCTCCTTTAGCCGCTTGGTCGAGTAATTTCCAGGCCCATTAGATAGAATCGCTATTCGCATATGTTTCTCCTCCATCAGTATCAAACTCCTGGTTAATCCGAGAGTCAACTAAAATATCATTTTCTCTTAAAAAGCGTCTCCCTATAAGAACACCCTTTTTCATATTCTTCCGGTTAGAAAGACCTATCCGAATACTGTAAGACCTGCCCTTTACCTCAATCTGGGTATCGATAAGATATCGGACCTCTCTGTGTCCCGTGGAGCTTCGCACATTCGTCACAAGAAAATCCTCCGTTTCAATTACCGCTGCGACACCCAGAGGCTTAAAGCGCAGCACCCTCTTGCCATTAATGGTGCGTGTCTTTAAGACAGAACAGTGAAGCGCTCCTGAATATGCACCTGTATCTATTTTTGCCAACACTGTATCAACTCCCAACTCTGGAAATTTCACATACTCGAAGGCACCAAAAACAGTATAGCTATTGACGGATGACATTATTCATATTATACAATTTTTAACGAGAAACATCAATAGAAGATTCATCAAGATGGTTGTCGATCATCTCAGCAAGCAGAGGTACGATATCAAAATGGTTGCCGTCCCGGCATCCGTAAAACAGCTTGAGAACCGGAGCACTATTAAATTCTATTAGCCAATGATTTGATGGTGCAGCAGGCTGGGCAAAATCTGTGCAAAATACATCTACAACCACAAACCCTGCGCCCAGCCGTGCAACGAGTGCTTCTACTTTATCGACATAACTCTTATCAACCTGGTCGAGTATATTATATACTGAACAACCGCCCCTGATCATCGTAGACCGGGCAAGCTTTACTACTTCGTTTTGGGTCGGGATTCGCTGGTCCGTCATCAACGATTCATCAATAATGGCAGCCGTTAGCTGCGGGTAGGAAATATATTCAAAAACAAGCTTTTCACGGGCCTTATTTTCCTGCTTGATCAGCTCGGCACTGGTACTATGGCCATCACCCACCACTTGGGCTGTCTGACGCAGCAAGGCCGCTCTTACCTTTCCGTTTAAAACAGCAAATCGACTTTCTTCACCTACTACTTGCTCCTGAATAAGCACCGAGGGAGAATAGGTGCGCGCGTAAGTAATTGCCTGTTTTAACTGGGCAGTAGTTTTAATATTAACTGTCAGGCCTTTGGAAAGCGACAGATCGTTCGGCTTGACGATGAGTGTTTTATAGTTTTGCAACAATTGCAGCGCCTCATCGTCGGAAAGCGCCCCATCAGCCAGATACCTCGTATTAGGAATGGAAAAACCGGCTTCCTGGGCAAGCTCATATCCCAAATTCTTGTTAATAGAAAAGCGTCGCACCTCACTTGAATTAAATGGGTACGAAATATGCGCGGCGCTTGTTTTCCAGAGCGCTCCCTTGGGACTCGTGAATTCTATGGTTCTTGAATTGAAATCAAAAAATGTTGTGTAGTCTTTAGCTTCGAGTGCGCGCGCGAGGAGCCTTGATGAGGCAAACTGATCTTTTGCAACGTCCATGTGTTAATCTCCGTTAATAAGTCGACGTTTCGTACATGACTCGTTGATGTTCTATTTTTGCCGGGTCGGCTTTGCCCATAAGGACAAACATAAACATTAGGTCATCACCTTTGATAGTCTCAAGGTGACGCCATACCCCTACTGATCCATTATAATACGCGAGGTCCTTGAACCAAGGCAGTTCATCCGTACCACGAAAACTCCGCATGGTTGCACCAAAGGCCGTTTTCTTGGCCTTGGCGATATCGAGCTCGCTGATAACCCTGCCGTCCGCGGCATTTTCGAGTACCGACAGTCGCCACTTCGCCTCGAATACGCCTCGAAAATCAAGGTTATTAAAGTATGCCAGGCCCGCGGTAATGTAGTGGCCAACTCCCGCTTCCTTAAACTTGCCGAGGAGCGCCTGTTCCATAACCACCCCGAGGCCCTCTTCGGCATCGTAATAATCACTAAGGCCTTGGCGAAGGGGATCCAAATCCGTCTCTCCGCCCATAACGGCGCGGAGCATATGAACCCCAAGCTCGTGCACCACCAGTCCTCGAATGGCGGCGCGACTAAGATTACCTCTGTCGTGAGGAATGACGATGCGCTTCTCTGTCGACTTTACATTAATTGACTTTGCAGGCTCTACGTCAACTGTCCAGTCCGCTGCAGCCTCTCCGAATTCTTCATTAATGATGGACTGAAAAATCGCCTGAGTTTCATGGACGGTAAAAGTAGGCCGATCAGGGATTCGGGCCAACATACCGCCATAAAGCGAATCGGCCACTTCATGCATCCATTCAACCGTCTCTTTAGAGGGCTGGAAGCGGTCTATCTTTTCCGCCGACTCATCAAAGTCAACCAAGTCAAACAGCTCGTCGCGGATTGCCTGGCCACGTGGTGAATAATCCACCGCGTTGATTGCCGATAACTTTTCCTGCAAGAGAGACTGGTATGTGCGCTCGTCGGGGGCGCCGTATAAATCGATATTCAGCCGCATATACTCGGCTCGAATTCGGGCCTTTTCCGTAGGTTCTTTGGCTTGCTTGTAGTTATGCGCCAACCTCGCTAATCTTGTCTTGGCAGCATAGTTACTCGCGAAGGCTTCGTAAACACTACTGAATTTAGGATTCAGATCAGAATGATCCTGGATTAATTCTCCAAGCGTGGTAATGTGATCAATATTACCCTCAAAGTCAACTTTTTCCAGCTTGCCATACGTATGATCGGGATTTTCAATTTCACCTGCCAGAAATGCTTTTCGTTGCGCGGCCGCATCGGTAGGAACATACCAAGTAATAAGCTTGGGCTCGCGGCCTAACAGTCGGTTGTACTGGTCGGAAAGCCGCTCGGCATCAGCCCCTGTTTGTATTTGTTCAATCACTTATATACATTAACATTTTTATATTAAAATGTCAATGTATCCACTTTTCCATGATGTCCTGAGGTGCACCAAAAAAATCCTCGCCCGATCCTACCACTTTGAACCCGTACTGGAGATAAAGTTTTTTTGCGCGTTCATTGTGTTTGAGAACAGTAAATGTTATCTTCGTCTTCTTACCGATAGATTCCAGCGACGTTTCAAATAGCCTTCGCCCTATCCCCCGACTAAAGTAATCCGGATGAACAAAGAGCCCCCGGAGTTGGACATTCCTTTTATCCTTCCATTCGCGTAGCGTGTAGCCAACCACGCTGTCACCTCTCGCTGCAACCCAAAGCTGCCATCGTTCGTCGTTTACCCGTTTCGCCATTTTAGCGCTGTAGCGCGCACGGCCCTTGGTTGAAGGTGTATAGCAATCAATGAACCTTTGGAGATTATCACGGGGGATAAGGGTGTCGTACGCCCGCCGGTGCGCTTCAATTGACACGACGTACATAGAGGCGAGATCGTTTTCTGTGGCCTCTCGTACGATAACTTGCATGGCGGGCTCCTAGAATAGTCCGCGTCTTTTAACGCCCTGGAATTGCTCTAGCAGCTCTTTTTGCTTCTTGCTTAGTTTGGTCGGCGTATCAACCAGAATACTGACGATATGTGACCCGCGGGTCGTGCTGCGCGGGTGCGGGACGCCGTGGCCGCTTAATTTGAAATCCGTACCGCTTTGCGTACCGGCAGGAACTTTCATGCGGACCGTGCCGTCCACCGTTTCGACATCTATCTCTGTCCCAAGCGCCGCTTCAACCATACTGACGTGTTCTTCAGATAGGATAATATCGCCTTCGCGAGTGAACTTTTTGTGCGCTTTAACGCGGATATGCACATACAAGTCGCCGCGTGACCCACCCCCAATAGCCTCGCCATGTTCCTTGAGGCGGATAGTTGCCCCGTCATCGATCCCGGCCGGGACCTTAAGTGTCAGGGTCTGCTTGCGGCGCTCGGTACCCTTACCCTTACAAACGCTACAGACTTTTTCCGGCACCTTGCCCGTCCCCTTGCAAGCCTCGCAAGTTACTGCCTGCTGGATCTGACCGAAAATAGTATTCATAACCCGGGTTTGCTGACCGGCGCCCTTGCAGGTTGGACAGGTTTTCATACTGTGGCCCGGCTCGACCGTTGTCCCCTTGCAGTGCGAGCACTCGTCGTCCATATCAAGCGTAATTTTCTCTTCAACCCCGAAGACGGCCTCTTCAAAGGTGAGGGTCAGCGACGCCTCGACGTCGCGGCCGCGCTTGGGTCCCTGCGCACGCTGACCACCACCAAAGAATTGGCCAAAGATATCACCCAGCCCGCCATCGCCAAAATCAAAGTTGACATTCTGGCCGCCAAATCCGCCAAAGCCTTCGAATGGATTACCACCTGCTCCGCCACCATTGCCGCCCACTCCGGCGTGACCGAATTGGTCATAGCGCTGGCGTTTTTGCTGATCCTTTAATACCTCGTAAGCTTCGTTGACCTCTTTGAATTTTGCCTCGTCGCCACCTTCTTTGTCCGGGTGGTATTTTACAGCAGCCTTCCGAAATGCCTTTTTAATCTCGTCGGCACTGGCATTTTTGTCCACACCAAGAATTTCATAATAGTCGCGTTTGCTCATCTGTATCTACTATACAAAACTGGCAATCAGCTGTCCAGAGTGCTAGCTATGTAGACTATTTCACAACGAATATTCTGATATTTTTGCCATAAGCGGAATATTATTATATGTAGAAGAGCTGTGGAGTTCTTGTAAGAAATATTAAATTTGACTGCAAGAGGAGGTTTCGTCATGCAGCAACCAAACTATCAAGCCAACCATCAACTACTAATGATGGGAGCAACTATCTTTGCATCAGTTATGGCGGCCGTAATCGTATCGGTCGTTCTTATTACCTCGCTCATGAAGGGCGAAATCGCAGGTGCACTTGCCTCGCATGCACAGAATTCATCTCCGGTCGCACAAGTGACCGGCTCTTGCGCCGCCTTGCCCGCTGACACGGCGCACGTCCCGGCAGCCCCGGCATCTGTTGAACAGACCACCGGCATGGCAAGGATGGGTGCAGCACATACTACCAATGCACTCCTCAGTAAGGTATACGTCCCTTCGCACGTTTCAGGCTCATTCAACAATACGTACATGACTACCAACAACACGACCAACACGATGACGAACAATATCTCGAACACCGAGGTCAACACCAAGATCACCACTATCAAGGACAGCTTCAATAAAGACAGCTATAACGATAACAGCAAAAGCATTACCGTAAAAGACAGCTTTAACCCTGTCGTTATCAAAGACAACAACGTCACCGTCAACTCAAACAACGGTAACTCTATCGCATCAAACAACGGCAACGTCGTTGGTAATACCTCAAACACGACGAACAATGTGGCCACGACCAACACGACAACAAATGTCACCAGCGTTAACTCGAACAATGTGACGAACTCCAACAATGAACAGCATGTTCTCAGTGACAACGTCGTAGTCGTAGCAAATAACAAGCTATAGAACTAATCCTAAAAGAAAACACCCCGGTATGCGCCGGGGTGTTTAGCTATATCCTGCTAGAATGACTTGCGAATATGGCTGAAGCTGAATTCCCAGTTGGCATCTGTTTTCTTGTGGGGGTTAAAGATATTCTGAGGATCGTAAAGCTCTTTAATGTCCTTCATATAACTAAGAACACTGGGGGTGTACATTTGTTCCAGCCATGGACCGCGGATCAAGCCGTCATTATGTTCTCCGGAAACCGAGCCCCCATATTTGATTACGAGGTCGTTAACCTCTTTCATGGCTGGCTCCAGTTTTGCCCGTTCGTTAGGATCTTCGATCTTCATAAGAGGAATGACATGGAAGTTACCGTCGCCCATATGGCCGGCGATCGTCGCCAGGAGTTTGTATTTCTTGATGATTGTCCGAAGCTCGGGTAAAAACTCGGTCAGGCGCGCGGGCGGCACCACCAGATCGTCGATGAAGGGTGCTGTGTGTTTGTCCTTGACCTTGCTACGAAGCAGGTTAAAGCTTTCGCGGCGCATCAGCCAGAATTTTCGTGACTTTTCCTCGGTTTCATCCTCTTCCATATAAGTAAAGTTGAACTGCTCCAGATCAAGGCGGGCCTTATGAATTTTTTCTTTTACCTCCTGGTCGCTGGAACCGGTAAACTCAATCAGAAGAATCAGCTGGGGCACGCCCTTGATCAGCACAAGGCCATCAGGGATAAGCTGGAATGCTAATTTTACCCACGCCACAAATCCTAGGCGTTTTAAGAAAGCAAAGAAGAATTTAAAACTAAGCCACAGCGTATTATCATCAAAGCTCTCAAATGTCGCCGGTCTATGGGCCAGTACCGCCGGGATTACCTCGCCCAGCCGGTCGATACTGCGCATATAGCAGACAAGCGTGCCTGCATGAGTGGGCTTTTTGACAAGCCGGAACGTGATATCGGTAATGATCCCGAGGGTTCCCTGCGACCCAACGAACAGTTTAGTAAGGTCAAAGATACCCGTGTCGCGGTTCCAGACATCCCATAGATGGTAGCCCGTTGAGTCCTTGCTGACTTTCGGTTTGGCGGACTGGATTTCGTCGTAATTACCGTCGATCAGCTCGAATGTCCGGCGGTAGAGCTCTCCTTCAAAATCACCCTGCCCCATCTTTGCCTCTAGCTCGTCGCGACTAAGCGGCCTAACGACGTATTCGTTTCCGTCCCGAAGTACCACTTTTAACTCGGTCACAAACTGGTCCGTCTTGCCGTATTCAAGCGACTTCTCGCCCCCGGCATTATTGGCAACCATGCCGCCCAGCCCCGCCAGGTCCCGACTTGCCGGGTAACTAGGCATGATCACGCCTTGTTTCAGCGTCTCAATCTCAAAATCCTTATACATCATGCCGGGCTGAACACGTGCATAATCTGGCGTTACTTCGTGGAGGTTGGTCATGTGTTTGCTGACATCCAGCACGATTGACTCCCCGATCGCACCACCCGACATACACGTCCCGCGCGTGCGCGGCGTGATACTAAGCGTTGGGTTTGCCTGTTTATTGTCTGCGACGTATTTGACCAGTGCCTGAATATCCTGCGTGTCCTTAGGGAAAGCGACCACTTCCGGCCTTAGTTCAAAAATACTGGCATCGTGACTATAAGTATCCCTGGTTTCGTCAGACGTATCCAGATCACCCTTAAAGATCTTGGCAATTTCGGTCTTAAGATCCATACTACTCCGTGCCCTTTTTCGTGATATGATAGTTATCTTGCAAATAAAGAAGGTCTGACACGACATCCTCCAGCTTGGTACGCGTTTCCCACTCGAACGAGGAAAGACCGATTGTGTCCAACTTTGTGGCTAATACGACAAAGTAATCGCCAGATTGTACCAGGGCATCCGTCTCGCTTAATGTTTCCGTCGCATCGGAAGGGCCGTCACGAAATAGCTTGACCCGGGTAAGTCCGACACGGGCAAGACCCGTAAACGAAGAAAGTTGGTAAGTATTATGCATTGTCGTTCTCCATCATGCTTATAAAATCATTCCCTGCAATAACAAGATGATCAAGCAGGTCAATCCCTAAAATATTCCCCGCCTCCTGAAGCTGGCGCGTGACGAGCAGATCATCCTCGGTAGGGTGCGGATTACCCGAAGGATGGTTATGGGCCACGATGACAGCAACGGCCCCGTGCTCCACTGCCGGCTGAAACACCTCCCGAGGGTGGACGATATTAGCCGTAAGACTACCGATCGATATGACTTCCTCGCGTATCACCTGGTAGCGGCTATTGAGATAGATGCCGCGTAGCTGCTCTTTTTGCATATGGCCGATGCTTTTTAAGTGTTCGAAGGCTTGTTTCGCCGTTCGAATAAAAACAGGTTTTCCAGCTTTGTCCTCGTAAAAGCGCCTGCCAAGCTCAAAACTGGCCACGATCTGACACGCTTTTGCGAGGGGGATATCCAGAGATTCAGCTAAAGCAGTGGGATTCTTTTCGGACGAAACCGAGCGTTCGCCGTACTCGCGCAGAATTCGATGAGACATCGCCAGCACTTCCTCCTTCTTCGTGCCGACCCCAAGCAGCACCGCCATGAGTTCGGCCTGGGAAAGATGCGAAGGACCAAGGGCAAGAAGTTTTTCGCGAGGTTTGTCTTCACGCGGCATGTCGCGAACGCGAAGAATATAGCGCGTTTCTCCCTCGCCGACAATTGGATCCCTGTCGCTGAGTACATAAGGCATGGGTAAACTAAGCGTATGCATGATACCTCCACTATACCTTCCCCTCTTAAAAAAATACAGCACCGAGAGCATAATAGGATAATGGACAGGGCCATTCTCGACATACTCATACAAGCTGCTCGCACTCATACCGATTGGGCGAAACATGTTGAAACTGACCGCCAAATACACCTTGCCGTCATGAATGAGCCGTTTCTTTCAGGCGTACTGACAGGTAAAAAAACGATAGAATCACGCTTTTCGATGCGAAAGGTAAGTCCTTACAAAAAAGTGCGGCCGAAGGACCTTATCTTCATGAAAAACGGACCGGTTGTCGGCATGTTCGAGGCGGAGTGGGTCCGTGATGTTGATCTTTCAAGTGAACCCATCGATCTTGTAAAAGCTACTTACGCAAGCAAAATCGGAGCCGGCGAAACCTTTTGGAACACAAAAAAAGACAAGCGATATCTTACCCTTATTGGAGTTACGAATGCCGTCTCCTTAACACCCGTTGCGGTACCAAAGACCGATCGCCGTGCCTGGATAACGCTTTCTTAAAGGCTTATCTAACGATATTCTGATGCAAGAAAAGCCATAGATCAGTATAATTGGCCGCCACCAAGGCCGCAACAATGATAAGCAGCAAGGGAAAGGCAACAAAGTTTTCGGTCCACTTACCTGTCGTAATTCTGAAATGTTTTACCGGAGGGATACCGAATTTAACCGGAATCGGCAGCAGCCACGGCACCCCTTCTTTCGTGAAGCTATCCATCATAAGGTGCGACGCCATCCCGATCATGAACGCCCACCATACGATATCCATCTGAACACTCGGCAGAATTGGCTGGACGAAGGCGAGAAATAGTTTTAAAAGGAAGCCGACCAGCACCATACCGATAATCGAATGAGTGATGAAGCGATGGCCGCCCAGCATCTTCCCAACCATCCGCCCGAATATGCCGCCAATGGGAAGGTTGCGCCAAAACGGTGCCGTCGGCTGGTCAATATCCGGAGCGATACCGCCCAGTTGATTAGCGATAAAGGCCGTCACTACGGTAGCAAGCGTCATCGTCGGAAGATCAGGAACGATAATCACGGCGCCAAGGAGTGCCGTCGCGGCAGCAAGGTCATGAGTGCGGGCTTTCATACGTTTATCATAGCACTGCTATAAGAGATCGCTTATAACCGTCTTCACGGGACGACGCGGGCGAGACACTCGCTTTGCAAGGCTATCTTTCTCTTGCTTGTACTTGGTCAGCGCCCTGATAACGACATCACGAAAATATGCCTGGTGTATATCTGAAGGAGTAATGGTTTCAGGCAGAGCACGCTCCCGTGTTCCATCGTTAAGTCTGGTTGTCCACACGACTCCTGCGCCAGCCTCACCTGCCCTCGCCTCGGTACTGCCATAGCTGTTCCTGCCGGTCCCTTTAGCGGACCAGCTGTAGCTTAGCCGAACTTCACCGGTTGCACCCACATATTCAGCCGAGACGGATTCGTCAAGCCGCCTGTCCTCGTCTATGACAGGTAGCAAATCCTCCCACCGCACTGGATTGCCGCTTCTTCTACTAAGAGGACGGTCGATTAACGTAGCTGCAGCCTCGGCAAGAAATACCTCGATCGGCACCTCGCGCAGATGCGCAAATGTTTCTTGCTCCGGCGGGCTGGCTTCTCCTTCTAGCCTTTCTGTCATATGTGCATCATACCATAAAAAGCGGCTCCCTTGCGGGAGCCGACTTTAAAGGGTGGGCTTATTTCTTTTCTTTGTTGTCGTCGACGACTTCACCTTCGACCGGTTCGTCACCGCTCTTTTTTTCGGTATTTTCACCGTCTGTCTTTGCCGACTCCTCTTTGGCAGCAGCCTCGTACAACTTGGCCCCGACTGTCTGGATTTTCTCCATCAGATCTTTGGCGGCTTGCTCCAGCTCGGCTTTGTCGTCCGACTTTTCGTGTGTCTTGGCTTCCTTTACGGCATCCTCGATGATCTTTTTATCATCATCTGAAATCTTATCCTTATACTCGTTCGGCATCTTCTCGGCCTGATAGATCGCGTTCTCGAGCACGTTGCGGGCATCGACAGCTTCACGCTTTTTCTTGTCTTCTTCGGCGTGGGCTTCGGCGTCACGCGCAGCTTTCTCGATATCTTCCTTACTCATGTTACCGCTGTCCTGAATGGTGATGGACTGCTCTTTGCCGGTTCCCTTATCCTTGGCGGTGACATGAAGAATACCATTGGCGTCCAGATTGAAGGTGACTTCGATCTGTGGCACGCCGCGGGGAGCAGGAGCAATGCCGTCAAGGATGAAGCGGCCCAGCGATTTGTTATCGCTCGCCATTTCGCGTTCGCCCTGAAGGACGTGGATTTCAACTTGCGGTTGGTTATCGGCAGCGGTCGAGAATGTCTCGCTCTTTGAGGTCGGGATAGTTGTATTGCGGTCGATCAGCTTGGTCGTGACACCGCCCATAGTTTCGATACCAAGTGACAGCGGCGTTACGTCCAGCAGCAGGACATCCTTGACATCACCCTGGAGCACGCCGCCTTGGATCGCGGCGCCCACTGCGACGACCTCATCAGGATTCACGCCCTTTAGCGGGTCCTTACCAAAGATTGATTTCACTTTTTCAACAACGGACGGCATGCGGGTCATACCACCGACCAGCACGACTTCGTCAACTTCGCTTGCGCTGACACCGGCGTCCTTCAGCGCCTTTTCAACAGGCTCCGCCAAGCGGTTGATGAGATCGGAAACGAGTTCTTCCAGTTTAGCGCGGGTCAGCTTGTATTCGAAGTGCTTTGGACCATCAGCATCGGCGGTGATAAACGGCAAATTGATTTCGGTTTCGTTAGTGGACGAAAGCTCTTTCTTGGCCTTTTCCGCCTCGTCCTTGAGGCGCTGCATCGCCGCCTTGTCGCTTTTAAGGTCGATGCCTTCCTGCTGCTTAAATACATCAAGGAAGTGGTTGACGATACGGTTATCAAAGTCCTCACCCCCGAGGTGCGTATCACCATTGGTCGATCGAACTTCAAAGACACCGTCACCAAGTTCGAGGATAGAAACGTCAAACGTACCACCACCAAGGTCGAAGACGGCGATCTTTTCTTCCTTTTTCGTATCAAGTCCATAGGCAAGCGCAGCCGCAGTCGGCTCGTTGATGATACGCTTGACCTCAAGACCGGCGATCTTACCCGCATCCTTCGTTGCCTGACGCTGCGAGTCGTCGAAGTACGCAGGCACAGTGATGACCGCTTCGGTCACCTTTTCGCCCAGGAACGCCTCGGCGTCTGCCTTGATCTTGGAAAGGATCATGGCGCTGACTTCCTCTGGAGTGTACTCCTTATCACCCATCTTGACCGCCACGCCGTCGCCCTTCTTGACGATTTCGTATGGCATAATATCAAGGTCTTTTTGCACCTCTTTGTCGGTGAACTTGCGGCCGATCAGACGCTTGACGCCATAAATCGTGTTCTTTGCGTTTGTCACGCGCTGGCGCTGGGCAACCTGTCCAACGAGACGTTCACCGTTTTTGTTGATAGCGACCACACTTGGAGTTGTGCGGTTCCCCTCGGCGTTTGCGATTACCTCGGGTTTACCCGCCACCATATACGCAAAAGCGCTATTGGTTGTCCCAAGGTCGATTCCAATGATTTTGCCCATATTAATCCTCCTGTTGTCGGTTTCGATTCGTATCTGTCATATATTCTAGCAATCACTCATCGAGATTGCCAAGTACTTTCAGTGTAATAAAATTAGCACTCTATGTCAACGAGTGCTAATTATTTCCTATCCTAACTATTGACTTATATTAAATACTATGTTATTTTTAATAAACTAACCCTGTTAGTGATCCTTACAAATGAGTCGCTGGGAGTAATTACTTACATGACAAGTAAGTACTTTCTCCTAGCGATTCCATGATGACTATGGAACGTCTAGGGGACCCGACCCGAGAACCCCGCATGAACCGTCGCGGGAAAGTGGAAAAGGACCTATTATGACGAAGCCCGTGCTTTACCGCAAGAACGTCCGCGGTGTCACCGTCGTGCTCACCGAAGCTGCGCACGCCGCCTTCCTGGCGATCGCTGCCTACTACGAGGAGCACACGAGCTACGACCTCATGGACGACTACCTGTGGATCGACGTCGCCCTGGGCACCTTCACCTTCTGCCTCGACTCACGTTACGTGACGTCCGAGGTCGCACGTGAGGTGTACACCGGCGGCTATGGCCTGCTGGACGAGGCCAAGAAGTGCTTCGAGTTCCGACCCTTCCAGACCGACCACACCTTCTCACTGCCCTTCGCCTCCGGCGACCTTGACCTGTTCAGAGAGCAGGCCGAGAAGGGATGGGGGCCGAAGTCAGACCACTTCGTGGACATGTTCATGAAGGACGCCTAGTCATCACCGCGTGAGGATCTCGCCCGCTGGCTACCAGCGGGCGATTTCCCTTTTAAGGATACTTTTCTACATAGAGAGGACGGGTGATGTCAGAAACTCTGGACACCAGGACGTAATCGGTGAGGAGGCTACGCTGAGATAGCCTGTATCATTAGGCGGATAGACGCGGAGCTTTACCGCGCCTTCTTTACACTTACCCGCCTCAAGGTTAGCGCTATTTGCGACGCTAAGGGTGGCCTTTACTTCTTTACCAGGTGCGAGCGTCAGCTTCTTTTCCTCGTAATTCTTTGCCCGATCGGCAGGCGAACCAATCATGTTGCCGTTTTCATTCACCAGCGATACGCCAGGAAAGCCGCCCAGTGTACAGGTTCTCTGGCTAGTATTCGTAAAGACCAGATCATAAGCAAGCGTCCCTGCCCCACTTTCACTGCTGTCTTTCATCGCAAGGGACAGCTCATCGGCATTACAGGTTGTCTCTTTGGTAGTCTTTGCCTGCGAACTTGACTGCGGCTCGGGCTCTTTAGCGTTTTTGTCGGCAACCTCCTTAAGAGCCGCCTCTCGCGCGGTTTTTTTAGCGTCGTCAACAGCCTGACTCTTACTCATATTGCCCACATACCACCCGGCAGCGACCGCGGCGCCGATCAGGACAAGGGCTAGCAAAGTCATCAAAATTACCTTGCCGGCTTTAGATTTTTTAGGCTGCTGCGGTTGCAGCTGGGGCTCCTGAAACGGCGCCTGGTACGGTGTTGGTGTTGAGGTATCGTCATTCATACCCCAAATTATACTCTTTTAACCGTAAGCGGCAAAGGCACAGGAGGCTATTGACGGGTCACTTTGACCATGGCAGGGCGGACGGGCCGGCCGGCAAGCATGTATCCCGCTTGCAACTCTTCGGCGATCACCTCTTTTTCACCGCTCGCGTCTTCCTCAAATTGGATCGCTTCATGAAGTTCTGGATCAAATTCGGTCCCAGGCGAGGCATCGATACGTTTGACATTCAGCCCTTCAAGAGATTTTTCCAGGTTTTTAACAAGCCCGGCCACTCCCTGCACCCATTTGTCATCCTTAAGGTTTTCGGGAATATGTACGATAGCACGTTCGATATTATCGATAACCGGAAGGAGTTTTAAAATCGCCCCGGCCCGCCCCGCCTCGCGCGCTGAGGCCTTCTCGCTTTCGACACGCTTACGGTAATTTTCAAAGTCTGCACGAGTGCGCTGAAGATCCGCAGTCAGTTCGGCCAACTTCTCTTCTAGTTCGGACTTTTTTTGCTTCGTCACGGTTTTGTCTCCTTAAAACAAGTTCGCTATTGCCTGAAAGAATCCGACGATCGCGCTTCCGATAGCCTGAACCACGCCGACTATGGCGTCGACGATCGCTTTTATTACCCCGGTGATTCCGTCGGTAATCGTTTGAATGATATCCATGTTATAACACCTCCTCTAACATAGCGCCGGCGTGGCGCACCAGCCGCATAACGCGGCCATAACTTTGACGGGTGGGCCCCAGTACCCCAATGTAGCTCCGGTCTGAATACGGCGAACGGAAGCGGCTGATAATCAGGCTGGCGCCGCTGGTCTTGCCGATGGGGTTTTCAGAGCCGATGTAGACATTGAGCGGCTCGTTTGGGGCGGCTTCGCGCAGCCAAGGCTCGAGATTATCAAGTAGCCGTGCGACCGATTGGGCATGTGTCCCGCTGGTAAATTCCGGCTGGCTGAACAGGTTGCCAATACCGCTAAGATACAGCTCTTCACCGATCGTCGCCAGACCGAGGTTGTGCGTCAGATCGACCAGACTGTCGACAGCACTCCGAATGGCGCGGTCGGCGCGGTCGGCATGCGTACTGACGCGGGCATCAATCGCTCTCGCACTGCGATCGATCTTCGGTTCGCCCAGTTGCGCTTCAGTAATGGCATTGACGTAAAAACGGTACCCCAGGTCAGTCGGGATGCGCCCGGCGCTGGTGTGCGGCTGGGCGATCAAGCCCATTTCTTCCAGACGCGCCATCTCACTCCGAATCGTCGCGCTGGAAACA
>JALRBM010000059.1 GCA_023257755.1 Candidatus Saccharimonadia bacterium
AGGAGTGCCCGCACCATCGCAATGGGATCAGGTTCGGCGGCAATAACATTCAGCCCCAAGCCTTCAATAAACTCCAGCCGCTCTTCGGCGTAACTGTTTGCTGTACTCGCTAAAAGCACCTCTTGCTGCTGCGGGTTATGGGCTGACTGGCCCAGCAGTGCCCAGTCCACTTTAGCCTCGTCGATCGCCATAGGGATATACTGGTCGATCTGATATTTGATCGTGCTTCGAAGCTCCGCTTCAAGCATACTTGGCACGTCGATTACCGTCGTGAAGGTCTTTTGTGAGGGTAAGCCGATGACAACGTTTTTTGTCTTGATTCCGCTTTGGCCAACGGCAGTCATAATCGTCTCACCCAGCCGCCGCTCCGATTCTTTGGAGTTGGCTGTCGTGGTCTTCATATCCACCGGAGCATACCCATAGTGAAGTAGCGTCCAGTTGTCCTGGCCATTGTTTGCCAGCTGCACGACCCGCACCGCGTTGGTGCCGATATCCAGTGCAAAAAAATCGCCCACGCCTTTTAGTAATGCCATATTGTGTCTCATTATAGCATAAGCGTCTTTGAAATTAACAACCTTATACGAACAGAGGTCTAGAACCTGGGTGGCATCTCGATCGAGTAGACAGTCTGGGCCTTATTGTTCCCCTGTGACCGAAGAAGCGCCCAAAGGTGTGCGTCCGGCCGCAGGTTGAACCGCTCGGCGGGCTCCCCCGATTCGGCGCCAGTCCCCGATCCTGCCGTGCGGTTAAGCAGCAGCCTGCCCGTCACTACGGGGCCGTTGACCTCTAGTTTATTCTGGCACTTATTCGAGGTCAGATTACCCGAGAAATCCGAACAGGTGTTCACTGCGCCGCTCGCCACCAGCCAGGCATCCACTCGTCCGGCACCATTCTCGATGTTGATATTTTGCGCGATGATAACTGCCTGAGGGATATCCTGAATGCGACCGATAGCCGCTCCATCATACTGGATAGTACCAGCAATCGTGACCGTGCCCGTGGCAATAATCACGACGCTATGACCGGCCGGAACCGTGCCCCCAGTAATCCTCAGATCACCCGCCGTGCGAACCAGCACTGGCTGGTCGTTGCGAACCGCCAGGCTCCCCATGTCGACGTTACCGCTAACAGGCTGCGTGTTTTGTATCGTGCCAAAGAAAGAGGCGGCATTCGACGGTCGTCGCAATAAATCAGGAGGAGAGCCGGCCGCAACATAATTACCGAACGCCGGACTGCCGGCTGGATTAACGTTGGCAAATGTCAGCCTGCTCCATGAGTTCTGATTATTATCGGCCTGGTCCGCTAGTCCCGAACCAGAAGCGAACCGGCTATTGGCTCCTACTGAAAAGGCCCCGTACTCTACCCAGCTCCCAAATACTTTGTTCGAGCCGCCGACCGGCTTAACACTCGTACTGGTGTCGATCATACCGCGCACGGCGATATCATCGCCCCAGATCTGTACCTTCGGCTTTTTGCTTACCGTGACGCAGCGGGGCTTGGAATGCGCCCATCGCCCATCGTCGTTAGCACGAGGCTGAACTGAAAGCGTAATACAGATCCTCGTTCCCACCGAGACGTCACCGACATCTTCGGGATCAAGATTTATGGCTGTTGTTCCCCGTTGGAACTGCTGACTCCCCTTATCTACATTCCGACAAGTCGCACCGGCACCCTGGAAGTAATTTCCAGAGGGGGCTCCCCCGCCTGATTGACAAGGTGCTGTTGGCGAAAAAGTAATATCATCATCTTCGTGCGGTGCTTTGCCTCCTGGCTGCACGGTGATCAACGTGATTTCCCACTGTGTCGGCTGACTTTCAACCTCACCCGGATTGTTGACCCGTGTCGTGGCCGTGATTGGCGAGCCAGGTTCAATCGGGTCGGGCGATACGTCGTTTACCGTAGGTGAAAGCGTGTAGTTTTTAGGCCGCTCCAGTCCATCCAGCCTGCCGACCGGGTTGGCACAGTCCTTTTTAATCGCGTAGATCGGCTGTCCAGTCGTTGGACTGTAGAACACAATACTCCAGGCCGATGTCTGGGCGGAGGGATACCAGGCAACGTCATTAATACTTGAACGGGTGTTAAGCCCGCCGAAATTATAAAAGACATTAAAATTAGTGTACGGCGCCCAGTAACGAACGGTTGCCACCCATTCGCCCCATTGCTGACACGCGATGTTCTTTGGGGTCCCCGGAGGAAAGTCCAGCATGGTGAGTACGATAAACGCTGCACCCGTGCCATTTTGCCCACCATTCACAGCACCGCCGGCACATCCTAGATGGCCGCCGATGTTAGCGATCAGCTCGTCAACATTATTCACCCCAAGAAGTGCCGGCGAACTAATCACATTGCTACGAAGCGTCCCAGGCCCGCCGTCATAGCCGCCAAAGAAATAGCCGTACCAGCAGTCACGGCCGTTTGGCGTACACATGTCCGCAGACGCTCTTTCGGCAAAGAGAACCAATGGACTGAACATCATCACCACAGCCAAAACGGAAAGTGCCAGCCGTTTTGCCACACCCCTTAGTAATTTCACAACTTCTTCTCCAGTTCAGCGATCAAATAGTCGTAGACAGCGATCTGATCCTGCGTATAATCCTTCGATGAAGCGGCAAACTCCTTCGCCCGCTTGTAGGTGTCGATTGCCAGCTGGTATTCGCCTGCTCTCTCAGCAGTCGCAGCCATATTCTCAAGTTCAGGGTCGGGCAGTTTGCCTTCGTTATCAAGCCTTTTATACACCTCTACCGCTTCTTTTAACTTCCCTGCGTTGGCGTATGCACCGGCCAGAAGCAATTGCATTTTAGGATCGTTCACATTTTGCTGTCCCTGGATCAACTGGACTGCCCCATTGTAATCGCCTGTACCGGTTTTTTTATTCACTTCGGCAACAAGATCCTGCTCTTTGTCCTGGGGATATTGCTTCACTTCTTTTTTCGTCTCAGTAGGGCCCAAACCGGCGAAGAACCTTCCACCCTGCGCCTGCCAAATCCAAAAAGTGGTAAGTCCCCCGAACAGAACCACGGCGACGGCCGCGATAATTATAATCTGTTTTTTTGTGAATTTCATGCTTCTAGACCAGGCGCCTTTCGCTGTGGCCATAATAGCATAAGCGTCACTGGCCGAGCAAATCCAGACCAACATGAGAACTAGGCTATCGCCGGATAAAGTCCGATTGCCTTAATCATCGCAATGATCTGCCTGGCAGTGCTTATGTAACGCACCCGTTATTCTTCACGCATGTCATTAATTGGATTACGTCGAAGATTGCGAAGAAGTGGTAGCAGCACGGCAAGCAGCCCCATGCACAGAATCCCTCCACCAATCACGATTGCCATCAAATAATTTACACTGAAAAACGAGAAGGATGTATCACTCGCAAACAATCCATACGCCACACGCGCTTGTTCAGAGAACGATCCGCCGTAGATTGACTGGACGATAGCAACAAGGATAATGCCTAATACAACGCTCGTGAAAAGGATTAAGATTGCCACTATTAACCCGTACGTTACATACACAGCTCCTATATCCCCCCTCTTAGCTCCCAGCGCCCGAAAGACCGCTGTTTCACGTCGGCTATCGATAATTATTCGCGACATTGTAAGAAGGGTGATGATTCCCGCGACGCCAAGCGCAACTGGAAGAGCAATACTCAAAACGTTCTTAACAAGCTTTTGTAAATCATCCAAAAGAAGATAATTTGACCCAAATGTACTCAGCCTAAATAGCTTTTTACAGTCAATCTCCGATTCGGAGCATCCCTCATTCCTTATAAATTCTCGCGCAGATGACAAGCTGCTAAATGACAGCACGTTCTCTGATAGACCGTATTTCGTGTTTATATCCTTTGACTGATCGCCCCTCAATCTTTCACCAAACAGGACCTCGTCGTACTTCGCTTTCGCACCGCCTGCTTCGTATATTCTCTTC
Source organism: Candidatus Saccharimonadia bacterium (assembly GCA_023257755.1). Taxonomy (GTDB): domain Bacteria; phylum Patescibacteriota; class Saccharimonadia; order Saccharimonadales; family Saccharimonadaceae; genus JALRBM01. The sequence continues at coordinate 3,928 of JALRBM010000059.1, forward strand.
GGAATCAGAGCGCCGCTATCAAGTGTGTTCGCAAATAAATTGTTCGCAAAATCTTCTACGCTTCGAGGATTCGAAAAACTACTTTCGCTTAAATCAAAGACACCTCTCACCTGAAATTCAAGCAACATCCGCCGTGGTTCGCTGTAAGTGTTAAGGCGCGTTTGCATTGCAATCCGATTCTCATCGTCACGTTTTTCACGGGATGTCCGGCTATCCTTCGCTACCGTCAATGAACCACAAGGTTCGGATGGTAAATTATAGATAACTTTGGGCGGAATGTAGTCAGGATTTTTTTCGTTGGCTTTAATATCCGAGAGGTCCTTGACTGCCTGACTTACCTTGAGTCGGTCAGCTTCGTTTCGATAACAGGAAGTGTACTTTTGGCCATTAATCTTCTGTTGTAAACCTCTTACCCAATTAATCTTCTCGACTGCCGAAGCCGGCGGCTTCGTAATGCCCAGTGATTCACCGAATAAGTCAACCGCCTCTTTCGTTGTTATGACAACGGGTATGGCATCACCACCAGCTTTACGCTCATCGTTCACGGGCAATACCCAGTTTTGCAGAAGTGCATCGTCGTATAGCTTATACTCGTTGTTACGTACGCTATTAACCGCGTAGCCGTAGGCCGTGAATCCACTCGAATGTGGGGTTGGATTTTTTAGAAGGTAATCGAAATTCTCTTTTCCATCAGGAAGATAGATCGTGTTAGTAAATAACGTCTGCGAGGATATTACCGGCAAGATATCTCTTACTCCGTAGCGCGACGCTATATCCTTAAGATGACGATCTGTGTTTTTAGCATTTTTAGCATATTCGATCAGCCGTTTTTCTATGTATTCGTTATAGACAGGAGATTCAAAATCAATCATCAATTGCTGATCGACAGGAAGAGCGGGATTAACAAAAGGACTTGGTTTTAGCGGAGTTTTTACTAGAGACTCATCAAAAGTAATCCCTAATTCTTTCGCAAGCTGCTTTTCTTTGGCGACATACTCAGCGTGAAGGTCTTTTAATTCTTTGATGGTTTCAGGACGTAAATTAGCATTGCCCTCGTAAATATCGTTTGCAACGACTGGACTGGATTTTACAAGATACAGCCCATTATGCGCCTCTTTGGAGTACGCCTCCATACTCTGCTGAATACCGCTAAATATGAATGTGCCCGCATACAATGTGCCAAACAGAAGGCTCGATACCAGGATAGTCAGAAAGAGGAGCACCTTTCGCGCGTGGAGTTTTGCAAAGGCAAGGGTGAGTACATGCCGAACGCGTATCATTGCACCTGCCCATCTTTCATTACTAACACTCTATCGGCCCGGCTGGCTATCTCTTCGTCGTGCGTGACCATAACAACAGTCATGTTATAACGCTTTTGCAGCGTCAGGAACAGCCCTATAATAACCTCGCTATTCTTACTATCGAGGTTCCCGGTAGGTTCATCGGCGAGGATAATTTTAGGGTTATTCAAAAGAGCCCGGCTAATTGCGGCGCGTTGCATTTGCCCACCCGATAATTGTCGGGGGTAATGCATTCTCTGATCTTCTAAGCCTACGATACTAAGAAGTTCTTCAACACGGCGTATGCGATCGTCTCGTTTGGAACGCGCAAACATTCCGGGCACTTCAATATTTTTCTCTAATCTTAAAAACGGCTGGAGGTAGAAAAACTGGAAAACAAATCCGATAGTTGAACTTCGCAGGCGCGAAAGTTTTCCATCACTTAATTTACCGACATCTTGCTGGTATATTTCGATAGTTCCGGCGCTAGGCTTGTCCAAGGCGCCCATTAACTGCAGAAGGGTACTCTTGCCGCTCCCACTCGATCCGGTGATGACAACGAATTCACCTTCATGGATATCAAGAGTTATACCGCGAAGAACCTGCAGTTCCTGACCCTTTAATTTGTAGTTTTTAGAAACAGAACGAAGGGCAATTGCAATGGGAGCGTTTTTGGCATTCGGAGTAACCTTAGGTGTTGTAGAGCCTGCAAAATCTCGAATGGCTTTTATGGCCGAGCTTTTGTCATACTGAAAAGCTTCTAAAAGCTGCCGCACTGCGTCTTTCCGTAACATGTACTACCCTCTTACTATAGAATAATTTTACCACAAAAGAATTTTCCATTCACCCCTGTTATGCTATGATTAGACCATGAGCTTATCCATCGGCATACTGGGTTTGTAACCCGACTACCTCTTGAGATAAAGCTGGAGATGCCGAAGCCTGATAACCGGCATGGTTATTTGTATGACCATATCGTTAGGTTGACTTAGCCACAACTACATGATATACTAAGTGTACCCAAACCAATACGAAAACAAAAAATGTCAGAACAAAATAAAAAACATCAGCCCCCTACTTCCATTGAATCTGCAGCCATAGCGGGTATGCATCTACTGGGTATTGCTACGGCCGCTGAAGCATTAAATAAGTATAATTATATTGACGCCGATTGGATGGAGCATGTACCTACAAATGACCATATGAGTAGTATGGCTGGTTCTTATGTACTTGGAGCAATTGGTGGGACAGCAACCGAACGTTTTGCAGCTCATCTTGAATCAAATGGGCGAAAAAAGTCTGCCGAGCGTGTACGCCGAGCTGGAAAAATTATTACGGTCATGGGCTCTATTGCTTGTCAGCTAGCAATAGAAACTTCCACTAAAGGAGTGGGTGATAAGTGGGACGTGGTCTCAGGTGCGATTGCCACCGTGCCTGGATTGATTGCAGGGAGAGGATACGCAAAAATTGGAAGGCACACTGACCAGCCTATCAAGCATTGATATATTGTGTAATATCTTCACTATTCACCTCTGTTAGTATACAATAGGTTTATGAGTCTAGAAATCGGAATCGTCGGGCTACCGAACGTGGGAAAATCCACGCTTTTTAATGCCCTTACTAGCAATGACATCTTGGCAGCCAACTATCCGTTCGCCACTATCGAACCGAACACCGGGATCGTTCCCGTCCCTGACGAGCGGCTGCAAAAACTGGCCGATATGTACAAAAGCCAGAAGCTTATTCCTGCTACCGTCACCTTCGTCGATATCGCCGGGCTGGTTGCCGGCGCGTCAAAGGGCGAAGGACTCGGTAATAAGTTCCTGGCCAATATCCGCGAGTGCGATGCGATCGTTCACCTGGTGCGCGCCTTTGAAAACGGTGATATTGTTCATGTTGCCGATCGGATTCATCCTGCCGACGACATGGAGATTATCAACACCGAACTGATCCTGGCCGATATTCAGACGATCGAGACCAAGCTGCCAAAACTTGCGAAGGAAGCCAAGGCAAAGCCCGCGCTCCGACCAACGATGGAGTACCTTGAGGAGCTGAAGTCGGTGCTGGATGCGGGCAAACCGCTCTCGTCCTTGGGCGCGCTTGACCATGACAACCTTGCCGGTCTGCAGTTACTGACAGCAAAACCAGTCATTTACGCTTTTAATGTCGATGAGGAAACGTTGACGGACGAGGCAAAGAAGGCCGAGCTGATCGCTCTCGCAGCACCCAACCGAGCCATTTTTGTGTGCGCCAAACTCGAGGAGGAGCTAAAGGGCTTGAACCCCAGCGATGCCATGGAGCTGCTGCAAAGTTATGGCGTTACCGAGACAGGCTTGTCGCAGCTTATCACCGCCGCATACGATACGCTTGGACTTCAAAGTTATCTGACCGCCGGCCAAAAAGAAGTGCGGGCCTGGACTGTCAAAAAAGGAGCAACCGCTCCACAGGCCGCCGGGGTTATTCACAGCGATTTTGAACGAGGCTTCATCGCCGCGCAGATTGTTGATTACGACGACCTCATTACTGCCGGGTCAGAGGCGGCAGCCAAGTCAGCCGGCAAAGTTCGCACCGAAGGCAAAGAGTACATTATGCAGCCGGGCGACGTGGTTGAGTTCCGCTTTAACGTGTAGCTATTTCCAGTACCCGATCGACTACTTCACCAAGCGGACGTGTGGAGTCAACCAACATGGCACCTAGCCGTCTATACTCCTCCGCCGCGTACTCCTGCCAAGTTAATACCATCCGACGCTCATGTTCAGATTTACCAAAATCGTTCTCGGAGCGATTCGTCAGCCTTCGCTCTAAAGTATCTGTATCAACAGTAAGGGCTATTACTTTGTCAAATAGTTTCCATGAATCTTGGTCGTTAGAAACAGTACCGCAGAGAAAAGCTAATTTTCCCTCTGCTTCATTTGCCAACTTTTCAACCGTTTCCCGCGGCATTCGCCAGCTATGACGTGCTCGCCACTCTTCGGTACGGGCTGACGCGTCGGCTTGTCCCACTTTTTCGCCGCTATCATTGTGGTAAAAAGCCGCGATCCCATCCTCGTCGACACCGTATGCAGTATAGCCGCGCTTTTGAAGCTCGCGCCTTACCGTTGATTTTCCTGAACCTGAAATACCGGTAATATAAACGAGAGACATTACTACTCCTTACCCACTCGAATCGCCTTGAGTAAATAGAAGCGCTCGCGGTTCCCTTTGCCGCCCGCCACCTCGCTATCGCGTTTGTCTGAGATGACGAAATACTGTTTTGCCCACAGCTCAAAATCCTTTAGGATTTGGCGGCGGATCGACTCGTTTTTAATCACACCCTTGTTCACTTGGTGCTTCCCAGCCTCAAACTGCGGCTTGACCATGGCGGCGATTTGCGTCGTGGGACCGGAGAGCTCCCCCGCAAGATGCGGCAAAATCTCGCGCAAGCTGATAAAAGAGACGTCAATCACGATAATATCCGGCTTGTCCTGAAGTGTGAAATTGCGGATATCCGTTTTTTCGTGCAATTCGATACGCTCATCCCTCCGAAGACTTGGATGAAGCTGGTCCGTACCAACATCAACGGCGAATACTTTTTTTGCCCCGTGACGTAGGGCATATTGGGTAAAGCCACCCGTACTGCTGCCGACATCAAGCACAGTTTTGTCGCGAAAATCTAGGTTCAGTAACTTCGCCACACTTGCCAGCTTTAGGCCTGCCCGACTAACATATTGTTCGTCTGCCGTAAGGGTAATCATGGAATCTTCGGCCACCATCAGCCCCGGCTTTACCGCTGCCCGGCCATCAACCAGAACATCGCCAAGCTTGATCCAGCTCTCGGCCTGAGATCTGCTTGGCACCAATCCTCTTTTTACCATTTCTCGGTCTAATCGTTGTTTCATGGATACATTATTCTTTCAATTTCGCGCGTTACACTGGCAATAGCGCCGTAACTTTGACCTTTGGTCATAATTGTCAGGATATACGTTCCCCGAGGATGCCTGACAATCGCGGTATCATGTATATAATCCCACAAAAATCCAACTTTGTCATTAACCTGCCCCTTACTTCCGGTAGGAATGCCGTAACGGTACGGGTGCCGCCCGAGGTTATTAAGCAGCCGGTCCCGGTTTGTTCCCCCAACCAGGCTGCCATCGTTTAGCCGGGTCATGAAGTTCGTCAGGTCCGCAGCCGTCGTTTGATTGGCCCATCCGGTCGTAAACGACGTGCCACTGCTAAAGCCGCGCGCATGAATAAAATCATTAATATACTGGCGGCCGAATTGTGCGATCCAGCTCTCGGCACAGGGGTTTGTCGAGGCCACCGTCATACGGTCAAAACAGCCGGCAACGGTGGTATCAAGCATCGGGTTATTCCACCCGATCTCGCCCTTATCGATACGGTCGAACAGGACGAGGGCAATAAACAATTTGTAAGTACTTCCGCTTGGGATACTTTCGTGGTCGCGGGCGCCGACCGCCCACCGTTCACCGTCCAGCTGTTGGAGTGATATCCTCATATTGCGGCTGCGCGCCACGTCGTTCACATACGCCTGGAGACCGGCCTGCGTCGCCGTGTACTTGCTGTTAAAAATCACGCTTGGCTGCACATCAACAAACTGGGCCGTCACCGTCACGTCCATTGGCGTCGCAAGGAGAGCGTCGCCGATCTGCCCCGAAAGGGCATCGACATTGATCATTTTTCCCATGCTTCCCGTGGTCCGTCCTGTCTCGCGCCCGTCCACCATGGTGATGTTCGTCTGCCCGGCCGGCGTTCCTACTTTGTCGTTGATACCACTTAGATATGACTTTATTTTTTCTTTATCCACCGAAAGAGTCACATCGCCGGTTTCCCCAGTTGCCAGAATGATCCACGACGCAATTTCATTTTTGTCGGGCCTAAAAACACCCCTCTCGACATTCACGGAAACACTGTGCGCCAAGGCAGCCTCCGCCCGGGCGCGTACTTTCGAAAAGTCGCTACTCGAGCGCGTGGCGGCGATGCGCTTGGACGGAGCTTCGATCATCGTCAACTCTCCTAACGTGACACTCGCACGGCTAACCGATGCGAGCAACTCGCCTGGGCTTACTTCACTCCCCTTGACGGCTTCGGTCGCCTTTAGCTTGCCGTCTTCTATTGCCAGACGGGCATTTTGCGGCGGAAAACTCAGTTCTTTACTCTTGGCTTCCAAAAATTTTTGAAACGGGATGCCGCTGTAATAAACATCCGCTTCTTTCAGCTCGCCGGACTGCCAAAGGATCGAGCCTGGGATAAGCCGCTGCCAAAAAGGATACTCCGATAGCGAAGCGATCATTTGCTCCGTGTCGGCTTCCGCTCCGGCTGACTTTACAAAAAACTCAACCGATTTATCATTTCCAACAGTTAGCTTCAGTTTCGTCTTATCAAACTGCTTGGTGATGGCCTGCGCCATTTTGTCGTGCTCGGCCCAAAAAAGCGACTGGCCTGCGACGCTCGCAAACGGGAGCCCTTTCGCTTCGGGGTAGAGGATCTGCATAAGAA
>JALRBM010000091.1 GCA_023257755.1 Candidatus Saccharimonadia bacterium
AGAGGATCTGCATAAGAATAATAACTCCAGCGAGGGGAAGAACGGCATAATAAAGTACCCGTTTCCAGTAAAAGGCCGGAACACGAAAAGCACGCGCCTTTTTCGGCCAGACCCGCCGCTTTGTTATTGCTGTTTTTTGCCAAGAACGTGTTTCTTTTTTAGCCTTTTCAGCCATACCTCAAGTATAGCACTTGCGGTAATTATTTCTTGCGTTCGCGGTATTCACCGGTTGCTGTGTCGACCGATACAATATCACCGGTTTTGATGAAGGCAGGCACCTTTATCACCAAGCCCGTCTCGAGCGTCGCATCCTTGAGGACGCTGCTGGTCGTGTCGCCCTTGACGACGTCTTCGGCATAGGTCACTTGCAGATAGATGTTCTTTGGAAGCTCGACGTTGATGACTTTTTCTCCAAAGAACTGTAACGTCAGCGAGTCGCCTTCCTTCAGGTAGCTCGCGGCCGTATCAACGATATCGGCGTTCAGTTCGAACTGCTCGAACGTTTCCGGATCCATGAAATAGAAGGTGGTTCCGTCATTATAAAGATACTGAACAGTTTTATTGCTCACTTCGGCGCGTTCGATCTTATCTTGACCCTTGAATGTTTTAGGGATAACACTGCCGTCTATGAGGTTTTTCAACTTTACGTTCACGATGCTTCCACCGCGGCCCATCACTTTTTGACCATATTCGATGACGCGGTATGGTTTGCCGTCGATCTGGCAGACAACACCTTTTTTAAGATCAGTTGGTTGGTACATAGTAATCCTTCGTTAGAAATGCTGCGCAGCGCACGGCGTCCATGCGCTGCAAAGTTTTCTAAAGCTAATTAGAAGTGACAAATGGAAGCAGTGCCAGGTGCCGGGCCCGCTTGATAGCAGTTGCCAGCTGGCGCTGTTGCTTGGCAGAAAGACCGGTCTTGGCGACTGGTTCGATCTGTCCATAGACGTTTATGTAGCGCTGCAGTGTTTTGACGTCTTTATAATCAAAGTAGACTGGCGCGTCTTTCTTGAATCGTTTAGGGCTCATTGTTTCTCCTTAGAATGGGATCTCGCTTAGGTCGATCGGCTTGTCATCGATATCTTCAATCACAACGTCGTCCGACTTTTTCTTAGAACTATTGTTTGCGTTATTCGAGTAGTTTGATGCGCCCGAGTTATCACCGCCGCTTGGACCGTCCAGGAAGGTGACGTCAGTGGCGACCACCTCAACCTTACTTCGCTTTTTGCCGGTTTCTTTGTCGTCCCAACTATCTTGGCGGAGACGTCCCTGCACGAGGCAGCGACGACCCTTTGAAAGGTACTGGCTGACGAGCTCGCCGAGCTTTTCCCAGGCGGTGATTTCAAAGAAATCAGTCGCATCATCTTGGCCACCGCGATCAACCGCCAGGCTAAAGCTCGCAATCGTCTTACCTGTTGTCGTTGTGCGTACTTCAGGATCACGCGTCAGGCGACCCATCAAAATCACTTGGTTGATACTCTTGGCCATTTCCCCTACTCCTCTTCTTTGGTTTCTTCGCTTGCGCGGTTCTTTGCTTCCTCAAGCGCTTTTCGCCCCTTTTCGTCTTGCCTGACAAGCAGGTAGCGGAGCACTTCGTCGGTGATGTTCAGCGTATTGCTGATCTTAAGCGGCGCGTCAGCCGGTAGTATAACATCCATGTAGACGTACACGGCGAAATCTTCGCGGTTAATCTTGTACGCCAGTTTCTTTTTACCCCAGTTGTCTTCTTTGGTGATCTTACCGCCGGCACCGGTGATAATGTCGCGCACTTTCTTAAGCGGCGTCTCCAGATCTACCTCCAAATCAGGGTGAATCAGAACGGTCAGTTCGTATTCGTTCACTAGTTTCCTCCTTTGGAATCCGTTTGGATGCTTATCTCTAATGGATAAGCTGAGTTAATAACCCGTTTATTATAACAGATTACGACCAGAGATGCTATACCTTAGGCGGGAGCGTTATGCTTCACCTGGATTAAGATCGTCCAAGCTAGAAATCAGCACCTCTCGCGGCCGAGCCCCATCAGCCGGCCCGACGATACCCTGCTCTTCCATCTCCTCGATAATACGGGCTGCCCTGGCATAGCCTACACGCAGACGGCGCTGCAACAGCGATGTCGATGCTTTACCGCTTTCAACGACTACCCTGACGGCATCTTTGTACATATCGTCTCCGCCTTCACTGCCAAAGTCCATCACGACGCCGCCCTTGCCGTTAAGCTGGACGGGCTGTGAAATAATCTCGTCGTTATACTGAGGAGCTGACTGCATGCGCAGATGATCGGTGATCTTCATGACTTCTTCGTCCATCACCCAGGCGCCCTGGATACGCTTCGGCTTGCTCATACTTGGCGTCAGCATCAGCATGTCACCCTGTCCCAGTAGTTTTTCGGCCCCGGCTTGATCGAGGATTGTTTGGCTGTCTACCTGGCTGGCCACCGTAAAGGCGATACGCGCCGGCACGTTGGCCTTGATCAGACCGGTAATGACATCAACGCTTGGACGCTGCGTTGCCAGCACCAGGTGGATTCCCACGGCACGGGCCTTTTGCGCCAGCCGCACGATCAACGCCTCGACATCGCGCTTGGCGATCATCATAAGATCGGCCAGCTCGTCAATGACGATCACGATATACGGCATCGCGCCATCCTCTACTCGCTGCTCGTTACCGTCTTCGTCTGGCATGGAAACCTTTGTGCTACCGGACTGAACCTTCTGGTTATAGCTTTTAATATCCCTGATTTTTTCTTCGGCGAGGAGTTTGTAGCGGCGCTCCATCTCGTTCACCGCCCACTTCAGCGCGCTAACCGTCTTTTCGGGTTCAGTAATAACAGGGGTGAGAAGATGCGGAACATCCTCATATGGCGCCATTTCTACTTGCTTTGGATCGACAAGGATCAGCTTCATCTCGCTTGGGCTATTGCGGTACAGCAAACTGGTCAGGAGCGTATTGATCATGACCGACTTACCGCTTCCGGTCTGACCGGCGATCAAAAGGTGCGGCATTTTGTTCAGTTCGCCGACGACCGCCTCGCCCGAGATATCCTTACCGATAGCAAAACTCAGCGGCTCTCCGGCGCTTTTCCACTGCTTGGCGGTAAGGATGCCATGCAGGCGCACGTCGGCCGCTTTGCGGTTTGGCACTTCGATACCGACAGCGCGCTGGCCGGGGATAGGTGCTTCGATCCTGAGGCTTTGAGCCGCCAAATTAAGGGCGATGTTCGTTTCAAGCGCCGTGATGCGGGTCAGCTTGACGCCGCTTGGCGGTTTCAAAGTATATTGAGTGACCTTGGGCCCGATATTTGCCCCTTCCATCTCGACTTCGATATTAAACTCGGCCAACGTATCACGAATCGTCTGGGCGTTCTGCTGGATATCGCCCGCATCGGCCGGAGATTGTTTTTTCTCAAGCAGATCAAGGCTGGGAGCCTGCCAGTTGGGATCATTGACCGCCACCAGCGCTGTTTGCTCTTCGGCCACCTTGTCATGGCCGCCGTTACGAATACTGGTCAGCTTGCCCAGTTTCTTGTTGTCATTAGGATCAAGCGTCGGCACGCCGGCATTCAGCTTCAACTCGCCAATCGCCTGTGACTTAGGGGTATCTGCCGAGGCGGCTTTACGCATGACGGCCACATTTTCGTCTTGCTCACCCAAATCTCGGCGAGTAAGTTCCCAGAGCTTCTTTATGACCGTGATCGGAGAAATACGAAGCACGAATAATGTCGTTACGGCAATAAGAAGCACGTAGACAAAGGCCGCAACACCACTGTCTACCAGAGCCAGCATGCCGCCATTCACCGTCTGACCGACAACCCCGCCGGTCGTCACGCCGTCGGCGTTTTTCATCAGGCCAAAAATACCAGAAAACCACACGATCAACAGTGCCGTCGCGAGCTTCACGACGAACGGCAGCCTATTTTCCTCGGCCCGAAAGACCTCCACAGCAATATACACAAAGAGAAGCGGAATGATATAGACCGCGTAGCCGACACTGCTGATCGCCGTGTTATGCAGCCATTCCAATACCGGCCCCCCGGCCTTAAACCAAGCGACGACGAACAGGATGGAGATGGCGATCAAAAAAACCGCCCCTACTTGCGACCAAAAGCCCACGGGCAGCGAATGTTTTGGCGTTTGCCTAGTGGCTTTTTTCCCTCGTGCTGATTTTCGTTTTTTGGCCATACTGTTTTTATTATAGCGTTATACCGCTTATTTGATCAGGTTTATATTATAGCAAAAAATACTACAATTTGCAAGTCTTTCACATTCCCTATTGCCACACGCCCATTTAGGGGATTACAATCCAAAGACTATGCATCATCTTCAAGCAACCTCCCACGTTATCATGGTGCGGCCTACCAGTTTTGGCTTTGATCCGCAAACCGCCCAGACAAACCATTTTCAGAATGAGGTAACACTCCCCGATGCCTCGGTGCGCCGCCAGGCAGATGCTGAATTTTCAGCCATGGTTGCATCACTCCGCTC
>JALRBM010000006.1 GCA_023257755.1 Candidatus Saccharimonadia bacterium
CCTTCCTCATATGAAGGGAGTGTCATGCCAATCTCCTCCGAAGATGACAGAAGGGCATGAACGGTTAACTCGCAAGGGACCGCTGAACAACGTGAGGTGGCCCAAAGGATGGCACCTGAGATCGTACAGAACCTAAAGAAGGCTACACAAGGATGGTTCCGAACATACGGCAGCGTCAGCGCAGTGTCCGCCTCCTACGCCGGAAGTGGGACTGCGAGCGATCCGTACCCCTATGTGCCCGACGAGGCCTTGATCCCAGCCGTCAGGCCGGTACTTGCGGAGGTCTTCGCCTTGGATGAGAGCAGATTCACCATCTCCGTCCACCGCATCCAGGGTGACTTCATCCCAAGAACCCACGACCACCACTACCTCAAGGTTGCTGTGCGCGTGGATTTTCGCCCCCACCTTACCTAGACCCGCCGACCGTCGAGCAAACATCTTCTTGGTGTCACTCCGGTATCGAGCGGGTGTTTGCTTTAAATAATACCTACATACACCATATGTAGCGTCATTGACAAAAAACAAACCCCTTGCGTTTTCCACACTTTTGATGTATAGTTAGAACATAGAAACCTGTTAAGGCGCCTTGTGGAGCGCGAAGGAATTATCAAATGAGTATAGATCGAGGTCATGACATTCCTACTGGCTACCAACCAGTAGATCAAGAGGTTCCAGTCGAGGCTGATCGTACTAATACATATCAGATCCCAGAGCAAAACGGCTTTCAGGGAGACCTGACGGAACATCTCGGGCGCGACCGGGCCCAGGAACTGGTCGATCGTACCGCCGCACGTATGGAAGCTGGCGACGTGCCGGATGAAGATGAAGCGCGAGGATTCTGGACAAAAACTAAAGTTGCAGTCGCTGCCGGAGCTACTGCAGTAGTCGCTGCCGGAGCTATTTTTGGGGCTTCACTCGCCAGAAAAGATAGTAGCGAAGCCGCACCGACCGGCAACACCGAACCCTCGGTAAGCGCCCCTGCCAACCCTGGTCCCGCCGAAACAGCTGCTTCAACTCCGGAGCAGAAAGAGGTAACTCGTGAAACGGCTGAATTTAATTATAACGGCGAAACCATCACTGGCGTTGACAACCTTATAATAAAGTACGCCGTTATCAGGGATAATGTCGAAAACCCCCCTGCACTAACAATGGAACAGGGAACCGAACTTTCGCGTCAATTCTTTAATACCATGCAAGTTGCAGCCAACATGACGACAGATCCAGAAAGCAAGCCTTTTCAGGCAGAAGCAACTCAATATCTCCTTTTTAAACAAGGGGAAAATGGGGCCTTACAAGGGCTCATAAGTGAAATTCAGGATAGCGGTGCAAAAATTACGAGCGTTGACGTAATGGGACCAGCCGGTAAGCCTGAAAAAGGCGAGGTAATGGTAGTTGGCCAGGGAACTCTCACTGTTCAAGAGAGAGATGGAACGGAAAAGAAGTACTTTGTCGTGGTCCCTCTCGATAACGATAGTGGACTCATTCACACGACCGGCGCCACCGTCATGGCTCATAACTCCTAACAAATTACTACTCTTGCCCATAACTGCTATCGGTTTTATACTGATAGCAGTTATGCTTAAATGGCGGCGTATATTTTCTTTACGTAATCGCGCGCTACTGATGGTGGGGTTGCCTTTACTGTCGCTGCTTGCAGCTTTTACCCCTATGTTTACCGGCTCCGTCTCGGCTATTACGCCCGAGGATATCCTTAATCGCGCCCGGGCCTGGTCTGTCCTCAATGCCGTCATCGACCAGCGCCAAAGCATGCGGCAGAACATTTCCAACGAAGACGTCGACGCCTGCAAGATATTTAATGGCGACGGTTCATATGTCTACGTTGGCGCCCACGTCACAGGCGACCCTGATGGTGGCGACCAAGAGTGGGATGAAGTCAGTGAAAACTCCGCTTTTCTCAATGGCGGGCTGGCATCGGTTGGGATTGATCGCGGGTGCCGTGGTCTGCTTGAGGCGATCGGATATACCTCTAACGGAAATGGCCTCCAGCGGCCCGGCGACTTTGGCGACCGCCTTTCGCAGCGAATTCGTGATGCGCTCGATCCAAATGCATTCTTGGGACGCAATATAGGTGACGGCGATCCGGGACCGGCCATCTCGTATGCCATGCTCTATTACAACCTGACGCGTGTTTGCGGATGGCAGTTCAGAAACTCATATACTAATAATTCCGATCCGACGTTTAAAAGCCGTAACGATGAAGCTCGTGTAAATGGCTGGAGCGGCGACAACCGTGACCGCCATTATCATACATATACTTACGAAGAGGGCAAAGCGGGTGAGAATACCTACTTTAAGTCCGGCGGCCGCGAAGACGACGTCCGAGTCGGGTCAAAAAGTGGCTTTGCGCCATCTGGTAGTAACGATGCGACTTTAGACTGTGGCGATAATAACGCGGATACATTTGGCGCTAAATTAGGCGATAATCATCGGTTTGCCGATGATTACTATGCCATGATCAAGCCGGGCAGTGACTTTACGCCGGGTACTTGCGCTGATCGATATCCAATTGGTAGCATGGTTGGCGCCGAAGGCGCGCGCCAGCAGGCACGACTGGATGCATGTGATGAAGGGTTCAGAAACAAGAACAATCCTGCATACTGTGCCAAATTCACCGACACAGAACAGCGCCAGGCTTGTGAGTACGGGCAGCGAACAGCAACCGGTGGCAAGGAAGCAACCACGCCGCCTCCAGGAACGGGCAACAACGGAGGGACGGAAGAAAGCAAGCCAACTTGTATTGTCGATGGGGTAGGATGGATCATCTGCCCGGTTGTGACATTCCTTGCAAAAATAACCGACCAGGCATATAAGATCGTGTCGGGCCTCCTCGAAATCCAACCCTTGAAAGTTAATGGTGATCCGGGATTATATACGGCATGGTCGATCATGCGTAACTTTGCCAACGTTGCATTTGTTATCGTGTTCCTTGTCATTATATTTTCACAGATCACCGGGGCAGGCATATCAAACTACGGCATTAAGAAGATGCTCCCAAGGCTTATAATCGCTGCTGTCCTCGTTAACGTTTCTTATTGGATATGTGCGATTGCAGTAGATCTATCCAACATCGCTGGCGCTTCGATATATAGCCTCCTAACAGGAGTTCAAGAGGATGTTGCACTTGCAGGCCCTAACTCTGGAATATTCGCATCCGGTCAAGGATGGGCAGGAGTAGCAGGACTGGTGTTAGCAGGTGGGCTTGCTACAGCGACTCTACTATACGTTACCCTCGCTGCAATGCTTCCAATTCTTATTGCTATTCTTGCCACAATACTTTCTGTTTTTCTGGCACTCATTCTACGCCAAGCACTCGTCATTGTACTCATTGTATTATCTCCACTAGCATTTGTTGCATACTTGCTACCAAATACAGAGTCACTATATAAGGGCTGGAAATCCCTCGGACAGATCCTTCTCTTGATGTATCCCATCGTTGGTCTTTTGTTTGGAGGATCCGCACTTGCCTCCACGGTGATCATGACCTCGTCTGAAGAATGGTACATTCAAATGGCAGGAGCGGCCACTGCGATCATCCCTCTCGCCGCTGTACCGACACTAGTTACAAAATTTAATAGCGTAGCAGGAAGACTTGGTTTACCTGGCATGGGCTTTAGACTTAACGGGATGAAGAAGAAAGCCGAAGACTACCGAGACTACCGAAAGAATGTTGCAAAGGACCGTCGCTTTGAAAGAGCCGCGGGCGATAGAGGAATTGGCAAACTAGCCTCAGGTATCGGTCCGGATGGCTCAAGACGACGCAGGGTTGCACAGTGGCTTGCCGGGTCAGGTGTGACCGCGGGGCAAAACAGAGAGCTTAAGTACCAGAATGCTGAACGAGCGGCAAAAGAGGGTGCTCAGAGCTATGTTGCTAATAGAATACGCGGTGAAGTCGACAGAGATCTTGCAGCTGGTGGGATGGGGGTTAGTGCGTATGCTCAAAAAATTGCCGGGCCCTCTGGCGACGTCAGCAAAGTAACAGCGAGTGCTATTGAGGCAAGTGTCAAAGAGTTTGTCGGTGCGGTAAACGCTGAAAAGGCGACTATGTCTCGTATGGATACTGGTGAATTGTTCAAAATCCTCACAAATACCGCCAACTCCGAGGAGCGGCGAGCGGCGGCAGCCGGGCAAATTACGAAAATTGGAAGCGATAAAGATATCCACCGGGCACTCAACTACGTAGGTGGATACGAAACGGATCCTAAAACGGGGGCTGTCACTGGTGCTCGCACAGATATGGCTGCTGACAAACACACAACCTCCCTGCAACAACAGCTCGCATCAGACCTTGGAGGACGCAAGCCTACATCACTCAGCAATTCCGAAATGTCCAACCTTAATAAGGGTACGTACGGCGGTACTTTCGACGAAAAAGTCCTTGGGCGGCTTATTGGAGGTAAATACTCTGCGGAGAAGCTGGCTTCTACACCAACTGACGAGCTAGACAAGATTATGGAGGTCATTGGTAAAAACGCCGCTACGATTAAGGCCAACGCTGCGGCCAATCCAGCTGACGCGAATGCGCAAGCAGCCAGGGCCAGCCTAGCGGCGCTCGAGAAGGATATTAACGCTTACCGGGCAAACACACTCGTCAAACAACCATCTCATGACGTTGCCGACCGTATGGATTCGATTCACGGTTTGCTATAGTAGGCAGTAATGGCAGTCTATAAAGTACCCCAAGATGTTGAGGCGGATGACAAGCTGATCGGACCGTTCAGTTTTCGTCAGTTCGTCTATATTATTATCGTCGTCATTTCGATTGCTGTTGCCTGGGGGTTGAGTCAATTATTTATTCCTTTGGCGATTATTCCGCTGCCGCTCATCCTGTTTTTTGGAGCGCTTGCGCTGCCGCTTCGAAAAGACCAGCCGATGGAAATCTATTTGGCTGCCGTCGTTTCGTTTTATTTAAAACCTCGAAAGCGCCTTTGGCAGCCTGACGGTATCCAGTCATTAGTTGAGATTACCGCGCCGAAGGAAGTCGAGGTTCAGCGGGCAAAGAACCTGACGCAAACCGAGGCGGAACAACGTCTTTCATACCTGGCAAATATCGTTGATACGGGAGGGTGGGCTGTTCGCGGTGTCTCGACGCCCGAGGTTAACTCGGCCATGCGTTCTGATGCTTATTTCGAAGCACAGCAGACCGAGGACGTCCTGGACGAATCGGGAGGCGTCGCCCGCTCATTTGACACAATGATCGACCAGGCGGACGCCCGAAGACACCAGGAAATGATAAATAAAATGCGGCAGCCACCGGCGGCGCCTGCACCGATCGCACCACCACCTGTACCCGATCCTTATGCCAATCTTGCTACCGCACCTCCGCCCGAGCCCGTCGCAGCCGATCCCCATGTAACCTATAACCCGTACCCAACGTCAATCCACCAGACGGTCATTCGGCCCTTGGGCGAGCAGACCGCCCCCGAGCCAGCGGCTAATCCAATAGTGCCGCCACCGGCAAGCATTCCGGCGCCGGCACAGCCCGCGCCCGAACCTCAAACTGCCCCTAGCGAAGAACGGGTCTCGCCTGATATAATAAACCTTGCAAATAACCCCGATTTGTCCATAGAGACAATCGCACATGAGGCGAACCGCATCCACGAGAAGGAGCAAAAAGCTTCCGAGGAAGAGGTGGTCATCTCGTTGCGCTAGGATAACGACAAGTCGGCAAGGAAGAGTGGGAACGTGCCTCCAGAGAACCAACAACCGCCTCAAGCGCAGCCACCTGCTGCCGCCATAGGCAATAATCCAGCGCAGCCACCAGCCCCCGGGCAGGCGGCCCCTTCACCCACATCCCAAAAACCCCAGCCACAAAATACTACCCAAAACAGCCTGCTTATTTCTGAGATCCGTGACAGCATGGTGATTATGAGTGACGGCAGTTTTCGCGCCGTCGTTGCCTGTAAATCGATCAACTTCGACCTTATGAGTTCCCGCGAGAGAGAAGGGGTAGAGTTCAGCTACCAGAACTTCCTCAACGCTCTTTATTTTCCGGTACAGATATTTATTCGCTCCCAGCGGGTTGATATCGGCCCGTATCTGGACCGTCTGGCAACGATCCGCCGGTCGCAGGATAATATGCTCCTTAACGTCCTGATGGATGATTACATCAACTTCATCGACATTCTTTCCCAGGAAGCCAATATTATGGATAAAAGCTTCTTCATCGTTATTCCATACTATCCGACCGGGGAACTATCCAACGTCGTCGAGCAAAGCAAGGGCATTTTTGGCAAGATACTCAAGCCAAAACAGACCGTCGCGACAAGAATTGACCAGGCGACCTACCAAAAGGCCAAGGAAGAAATCAAGAACCGCGTCGACTCGGTCACAAGCGGGCTTTTCCAAATTGGCGTCAAGAGCGTTGAACTGAGTACTAAGGAGCTGGGGGAGCTTTACTACAACGTTTACAACCCGGACACCGCCGTGCGCGAACCACTGGGTGATTTTGAACGTGTTGATCGTCGGGATGGCAAATACCATGTTAAGTGGAGTGAGCCGGGTCGTCCGATGGTGAAGGTTTAATTGTTTTAGATTGTTGTTAAAGCGTGAATAGAAAGAATTGGAGTAATTTATGTTTTTGTTAGTTGCAGGTGTTGTGTTGTGGATTGTTGCTCACCTCTTTAGACGGGTAGCTCCTAATTTCCGTGCATCCCTAGGCTGGGTTGGGCGTGCGATTGTAGGAGTAGCCGTTGTGATCTCAATCACAATGATGACGATTGGCTACTCTTCAGCTGAAAATACGGTCTTTTGGGGTCGCTCGCCAGCGCTCGTAGGTATCAATAACCTGCTAGTGCTGCTTGCGTTCTATCTGATGTCGGTTGC
>JALRBM010000049.1 GCA_023257755.1 Candidatus Saccharimonadia bacterium
AAAGTGACGGACGCATCCTTAGTACGAACAACGACACTGGCCGTAAACTCGTACACTAGCACGAAAAGGAACAGGCAGATGGCGAACACTCCTAACAGCGTTACTCCTATACGCCGCCGTTTATGCACAAGCTCATGGGCATGTACCCGCGGTGACTTTAGTTGGGCGCCTGTTTCGTTGGTGCTGGAAACACTAGACGAGGCACTGCCAGTCAATGTCCTATTGCGCTGAAAGGCGTAGCGTTCGGCCAGGCTGGCATCAGTCGCACGCTCCGGCGCTCCCTGACGGCGGCGCGGCGCATCTGTTTGTTTTTTCTTTGAGAATAAAGCCATAAGTACTTCTGTATTGTATCAGAATTACCCTTTAGTAGCCGCCACAATCATGTCCGCCATATCCCGTGCTGCATGTGGCCTGGCGAGTGCATGAAAGTTTTTGCTAAGTGCCCCTAGCCTGTCTTTGTTTGCCAGTATTGCCGTAATCATATCTACAAGCAGCTGCGGAGTGGCATCTAGCTCAATCTCATTGATTACCTCGACAGCATCTTGTTTCGCCAGATCAGCCGCATTTTTTAACTGGTGACCAGCACTGAGATAGGGACTGGGAATCAGTATTGAAGGCTTGGCCAGCGCGGCAAGCTCCAGAATGGTGGTGGCGCCTGCTCGGGTGACGACAATGTCAGCGGCACCCAGATAATCAACCATATTGTCAGCGATAAAAGCATGCAGTTGAAACCGGTCGTCATTCTGCGGGGTCAGCGCCCGCATTTCGTCGTACTGCCGGGTACCAGCGATCAGGACGACATCACTCAATTCCAGAAGCTTATCCAAACACTTGGCAACAGCGTGGTTGATATTCTCTGCCCCAAGTCCCCCGCCGGTCACAACAAGCAGCGGACGCGAGCTATTAACGCCGATCGATTTTTTCAGCACCGCCTGCCGCTCCGGTGTGACAGGCCTAAAGACATCACTAATCGGTACGCCGATATAACGCGATATCTCACGAGGATATGGATAATTATCGAGGCTCGCGCCGGTTGCAATTGAGGTCGCAAACCGGGCAAGGATACGATTTGTCAGACCAGGATGGGCATCCGAGTCGTGAATTACCAGTGGTATCCCAAGGAGTTTGGCTGCAAATCCAACCGGCAGACAAACGAAGCCACCTTTTGTAAAGACGACGTCGGGCCTCCAGATAATCAACTTGATCATACTTTGCAGGAAGCCGCACACTACTAGGAACAAGTCGCGTATATTCGGCAGCACGATCGAAAAAGGCCTGAGTAGCTGGCGCCACCATGGCAGCGTATGATAGCGGCGTAGCTTGCCGGCGACAATCCTATCGACTCGGACAGACGGTTCAAAATTATGGACGATTCGTTTAGCTTGCGGCGCAAACTTGTAATCACACCAAAAACGGATTTCTACCGATGCATCTTTGTTTTTAAGCTCGCGGAGTACCGCGACCACTGGCGTAACGTGGCCGCCCGAGCCCCCGCCGACTGCTAGGACTTTCATATCCTGTCTCCTTATTTAGTGATCCATGAACCGTATATCGGGATAACTGAAAGGCGATCCCGAGCGCCCCGGCAATAAACAGCATACTGGTGCCCCCAAAGCTAAGCAGGGGCAGTGTAATACCCGTCAGTGGAAAGACCCCGATCATCGCGGCCACATTCAAGATGACATGTGCCGCCAACCACCCGAATACTCCCGCCACGACAAGCTTCATCCATATGTCCGGCAGATGCTCGGCGACTTTCAACAGCCTCAAAAGTAACGCTGTGAACAGGAGTAGAATTACCACTAGGCCAACAAACCCGAACGTTTCTCCCATAATGGCAAATACCGAGTCGTTGATTGCCTCTGGCAAATACCCCGTCGCCTGGACGCTGTTTCCAATCCCGACGCCCAGGAGCCCTCCGCTACCGATAGCAATCTTGGCATGGGTTATATGGTAGTTTGCATCATCGTACCCCTGAGTGACCGCATTGTCGCCGGCAAGAAACGTCATCACCCTCTCGACCCGGTGCGGTGCAATGATAATAAGTAAAATACCCAGTAACACTCCCATCAGGACCAATGCCCCGCCTACTTTTTTACTGACGCCGCCCACTGCCATCATACTAGCGAGCAGTGCCAGCATAGCGATCCCCGTCCCCATGTCTTTTTGAATACCAATAACGAAAATAACGGCGACAAGCACCAAAACACCCAACGGAATCAGTGTCCTATGAAGATCGTTAATCAAGCCCTGTTTGATCCGCATCCCTAGGAAACCGGCAGTAAATACCATCAATCCGAACTTTAATAGCTCCGCCGGCTGGATACTCCCAAACGCACCAAGATCAAACCAACGACAGGCTCCGAGACTGCACTGTGCAATGCCAAGCCCTACCCACCCCGCAAAGGCCAGAATGGCACACGCAGCAAAGCCGATAATAAGAATTTTTGCCGCATGCTTCTTGATAAGGGTGTACGGGATCAACGCCATGGCAACAAAAGCACCCAGCGCCACCAGTAAACTGACTGTCTGCTTAATAAAGAAATAGGTGCTCGTATAGTAATCCGTATTGTAAGCGTTGTTAAGGACGTTCGCCCGCTGCGGTCCAATCGCATACATGATAATAAGCCCAAGAAGCATTAACAGCCCCATATACAGCACAATCTGGTAATCCGGACGGTGACGGCGCACCACAAATTCACCTGCGGCACTCTTCACCTTCGTACTGAACCGGCGGGCTGTTTCTATCATTGGTTAGACATGCCCTCCGCCAAGCGCCAGCAGCACACCAGCAAAGCCGGCGACACAGGCGATCACCCAAAACCGCATTGTCACCTTGGTCTCCGGCCAGCCCTGTGCCTCGAGATGGTGATGAATCGGAGCGGATAGAAAGACTTTTTTGTGAAAAAGTTTTTTACTAACGATCTGGATCAGGCTGGATCCCGCTTCGACAACAAAGATAATACCGATAATCGGCAGGAGAAACAGCGTGTTCGTCATCATTGCCACTACTCCAAGGCTCGTTCCCAAAGCAAAACTCCCCACATCTCCCATAAAGAACCGGGCGGGAAAAATATTGAACCAAAGATAACTCAGCAGCGCCCCTACGACGGTAAAACAAAACCCCGAAAGCAGCACATGGCCCTGCAAAAGCGCGATAACGGCGAACGTCCCAAAGCTAATCGTCAAAAGCCCCCCCGCGAGGCCGTCCAAACCATCACTAATATTGACTGCGTTACTTGTCGCCACCACGGCGAACACAAACAGTGGAACGATTAGCCAGCCAAGCGTAAGGTCACCAAGATACGGGAGATGAATCGAATTATAACCAAGCTTCACATAGAAAAACCACCCGAGTGCCAGTGCCAAAATGGTAATCATCGAAAACTTCAGGCTGGAACGAAGGCCGGCCACACCCGTTCCCTGCCCGCGGATATTGATGATATCGTCAAGCAGGCCGACAACCCCGCCGCCCACTAAAGCCGCGAGCGGCAGCCAGGTTTGCGCCCGGTCCAGGTTGAATCCAAGGGTGATCGTAGCAATTGCGATAACCCCGATAATCCCGGCCATCGTGGGAATATTACGCTTAAACTTATCAGCGTGTAGCTTATTAAATACCTGAAGAATTTCACCGGTCGTACTGGTACTGCGCTGCCGCTTCCAAAATTTATAGCGATACGCAAAGTATGTATAAATAGGAGTGAGTATCATCGCAAGCAAAAATGCGCCAACGCTAAGGAGAAACGTTCCGGTAAGTTCCTGGGTGAGTAGTTCAAGCGTTGTCATTTTTACTATCCTTTCGGTTGGAGCTTCATATAATCGATGAGCCAGTTGGATATGTCAGTGAAGATCGGCATCGCGTGCTTCCCTCCTTCCAGGTTCATGTTTTCGCCTGAAACTTGTACCATTATGACATACTTCAGCTCCCGTGCACTACTGCCGCCAAAGCCGAGATATGTCCCCACCGTCTCATTATCCACATACTTTCCGTCACGGAGCGTCTGCGACGTACCTGTCTTTCCGCCCGTATAATAGCCGGCCTTGTCCTGAGCGGCATGAAACGCGACCCGGGCCTGGTGTATCATTTCCCGCACCGTTTCGGACGTGCCGTGACTAATCACATTTTGTTGAGACGGCTTGGCGGTGGCAGGAGTAAAGCGTGCACCGTTATTATCCATCGTACCCGCCACGACAGTCGGCTGGTAATATGTCCCGCCGTTAATGATGGTGCTAAAGGCAGCACAGACTTGGACCATCGTGACATCCATCCCCTGGCCAAAGGCCATGTTAGAATAACGCACCGCGCCGCCATCGACGTCTGTCGGAGGAATGATCGTACCTTTCGCCTCGTTCGCGAGTTCGATGCCTGTCCGCTCGCCCAGCCGCAGTTTGTCATGGAAGTACTCATAAATCGTATCCCGTGCCGCCCGCGTAATCCGCGTGCCGTCACCTAGCCGCTGCGCAATTGTCACCATTCCGGTATTCAACGAATAGTTAAGGGCATGCTGCATCGTAATCACGCCCGTCTGCCCCTTAGTAGCGTTTCCAATCGTCCGGTCCTCGACTTTTATGCTGTCAGTATTATTATAGGTTGAGTCCGGCCGGATGACACCCCTATCGAGCCCGGCTGCCACCGTCAGGGTTTTGATGTCTGATCCGGGTTCGTAAGGAGAACTGATCGTGCCGTTATTGAATACCGAGATATCAGCCACTTTACCGAACTCACCTGGATTATAAGTCGGAAGGTTGGCCATCGCCATGACCTTGCCGGAATTCGGATCGACGATCATAGCGCTTCCGTGCGTCGCTCCGGACTTTTTCATACCCTCGGCCAGGGCCCTTTCAGTGTACGACTGGATGTTGCGGTCGATTGTCAGCACCAGATTGTCGCCGTTTTGGGCCGGCTTGTTGATATTTTTATCACCGATTGTCAGCGGGACGTTACTGATATCAGTCACGGACTGCAAGAGTCCGTCTTTACCAAGCAAGCGGTCGTTTAGCGCTCCTTCAATTCCATACTTGCCGTTACCCTCGCCATCGACAAACCCAAGCGTCTGGGCGGCCAGCTGCCCCTCGGGATAGACGCGTTGACTCCCTTTTTGAAAGCCAACTCCTTTTAACTTCTCTTTCTTGATAAGTTCGGCCTGCTTTTGCGTTACTTTGGTCGCGATAATCTGGTAGCGCGTTTCCTTTTTGGCAAGCAGCTCGTCCAGCTTTGGGCGGGCATTACCGCCAGCGACCTGCTGAATCGTGTCGATAATCTTGTCCGGATCTTCTATCACTTTAGGATCGGCAAATACCGTATAGACCGTTTCATTCAACACCAGCTTCACAGGCCTGTTCCCGTCGAGCGCGTATATCTCACCCCGCTGGGCCGGGATCACCAGCTGCTTAAGCTGCTCCTTATTTGCAAGACCTACGTAATACTCATGCTGAACAACCTGAAGATAAAAAAGCCGCACGACAAAAATTGCCATGATCACCGCAAGTAAAATGGCAAGGAGTCGGAGTCGGCTTCCTTTTCTCAGGTCAAGTTGCATGTAACATCTATTCTCCGGCGTAATTGGTTTCGGCAGGCTTGGTCATCGTTTTGGCCACAGTGCTGCTTTGCACCGCCTCAAGGGCAGTCAGTCTGGCACTTTCGACCTCAAGGTCGGTCTTTTTGGTGGCGAGTTCTGCAATTTGGCTGTCGACCTTTTGAGTTTCGTAGTCATAGCTGGTCGCACGCGTCGCCTGGGTTAAGTATATCAAGCCGAGCACCGTAATCATAAGGGCAACAAGCACCGTATGTGTCACAGGGCCAAGTTTGACACTCGAAGCAAAACGGGCCGTATTCTGGTTACGGTTCCAGTTTGCACCGCGGCGTGGACTAAATTGCGTAGTTCGTTGGTAGGACATTTTTTATTTTTTCGGTTTATTTTTGTATTCATGGTGCATACCCGCTTTATTTCAAGCGGGCATGCATAGGAATTGTTATTTAAAACGAACAGTAACCTTGGTTTCAACTGATTCGTTTTGTACTGGTACGTGAATTGGCATGTGGTGGTTGCCCCTTCCTCTTTTTGTTTTATTTTTTCACTGCGACACGAAGCTTACTGCTTCGGGAGCGCGGATTGTGAACGTCGTAAGTGTCTCCGCCCAGCGGTTTTTTGGTAAGTACTTCCAGTTCGGATTCGTACCCTGCGCGGGCCTGTTCACTGAAGTACTGCTTAACCAGCCGGTCTTCGAGGCTATGGAAACTGATGATACCTACCCTTCCCCCGTTCGCCAAAAGCTTGGGGATAAGCGGCAGCAATGTTTCAATTTGCCGTAGCTCGTCGTTTACCGCGATGCGGAGTGCCTGAAAAGTACGCGTAGCGGGGTGGGTTTTCTTCCACTTCCCTACGTGGGCGTTCAGCACGATAGCGGCGAGTTCTTCCGTTGTATGAAGCGGTCGCGCTTTTACAATACCGTCGGCGATACGCCGGGCAAACCCGAGCGGCTCTTCGCCGTACTGCGTGATAATGCGGACAAGCTCGTCCCTCGAAGCAGAATTGACCAGTGTCTCGGCCGATACCTGCTGCCGGGCGTCCATGCGCATATCCAGCGGACCATTTTTTGTAAAGGAAAAACCTCTTTCGCCCATATCGAGCTGCGGTGACGACACCCCTAAATCCACAAGCACGAGATCAAACTTCCGTCCCGATTCAACCAACTGCGCTGCGGCGTTGGCAAAATCAGCGTGAAGAAGCCTGGCGCCTTTTTGCTTGAAGAGCTGGAGCTTGCCAATCGCAAACTCATCCCTGTCAACCAAAACAGCGTCTTTATAGTTTTCGGTTTTTTCGAGAATGCGACCCGCATGACCTCCGTATCCTGCCGTCAGATCGAGATATTTCTCTCCCTTAGCAGGCTTTAAAAGCTCAAGCGTCGCATCTAGTAAAACCGGAACATGTAATCCCTGGTCCGAAGAACCCGGTGACTGTGGTGGATGTTCTTTGATACTCATTAACAATACAACTATACCATTTTTGCCACTTCTGCGCCCGCGGGTCCTGCCAGTTGGTCCGCCCCTGAAAATTTTCACCTACGTGAAACATTTTCGGGTGCTGCCCCGCCAACCGTCACCCGCTACCGCGTAGCAAGCTTGGATATAGGTATATCGCTCTCGAGATCACCTAACTGGCAGTAAGAAACGTTTTTGTTTGTTGTGTGTTTGTTTTTGTAATAAGTGTTCAAACGGATGTAACGGGGGTTACGTTGTAACTCATACCCTATCCGCTCGAAGTGAGAGACTTATGTGTTGTGAGGTGGAGTTTTTTGGGAGGTTTTGTGTTAGGGAAAGTGCGACGGCTTTTTTATAGTGATGCCGCATGGCCACTTGTTCTTACTACCAGATAGCTGACCCCGAGGTCGTACCCTTTACTATCTGTCCGAATTGTTAAAGTGCCAGCATAAACCTACACGTCAGCGTCTACCGGAAGCAGCCGCCAATAAGCGCCCGCCCTCACCGCTACCACTTCCCGATCAATTCCTGCATATTCAAGCAGGTGCTGTTCGATAGTGACCCGGCCTTGCTTTTGGTCGAGTTCGGCGCTGGTTTTTCCTCGTCGGAACCTGACGTTAAGATCAGCGACCTTTTCATCAAGTATGCTGCCGCCTAGCGCTGGTTCCACTTCCCTATCCCAAACTGTTTGGGGGTAGAGGTGGAGGTACTTGCCAAATCCTCGGGTTAGCACGACACCGCTGGCAAACTCACTTCGAAGCTCCGTCGGAATTGTCAGCCGACGCTTGTCGTCAAGCTTTCGTTCGAAGTAGTCCACTCCTGGTAACGTCCTCGCCGGGATACGGCATTACGTGTAGTTGGTTTTTAATGTTAGTGGCTTTTTATTTTTGTGGGCTTACCCACTTCTTTCCACTGGCCTTACTATAATACCCACAATTACCCACGACAACCCCCATTTTCTCCCAAATGAATTGGGCCATAAATATTTATCCACAATTTTGTGGATAAACAAGGTATAAAACAGAGGTATAAAAATACCACCCTATTTCCGTAGCGTGGTATTTTTAGCTATAGCCTATTAGCGTCCGAGGAAGAAACTGACAAGCGAGGCGTCAAATTGCGAGGTAGCCTGCAGTGCAACCCACAAAGAAAGGAAGAAGAGGTTAATCAGTACCGAAACGATGAGGATCGACGTCTTTACATCCTGCGCAAGATACACGAGAGCCGCTTCGCTGTTTTCCTGGACTTTTGTTGTTTTTGTTTTCTGTTTCATAATAAGTTTATGTTAGCATACTGGTTATGGTTTGTCAATGGTCGCTATGATATCTATCGCTTTTTTCAAATCAGGCACGACGGTAACGCTGCTAGGCAGCGCGGCTATTTCTTGGGCAGGCGCCTGGGGTGCGACGCAAATTCCCTTCGTGCTAGGCGGAAGGGATTGAAAGCTAACTGGTTTGTCATCAATCAGAACGACCGTCCGGGTGACAGTGTCATTTAAAAATTCCCTGGGAATCAAGAACCACCCGTCTTGACGCTGCCAACCGGCAATCGTTTTCCCTTTTTCTTTGTACGAAGTGATGATGTGAGGAATCGTGTAAAGCCCCGCCGCCTTTAGCTTGGCTGTTTGCCACTCATACCCGCCATAGGTCAAAATGCCAAAAGGGAGTTGGCGGTTCGTTAACTCATCAAGCAATTCCCTGGCATATAGCTCTAACAGGTCTTCGCCCGACGCCAACGTCAGAAAAGAAGTTTCGATCTTGCCCCATATCCGGTTGACATCAAGCTGCCTGTCCTTCAGGACTTGACGGACATAGGCCGCCGTATCAAACGAGCCGCCGGTTTTTTTGACCTGGGTATGGGCATATTGAATCATATCAAGACTCACGAAGTCTTCTGTTTCAACGGCATTTTCCAGCAGCTCCTGGAGCCGCTCGGTTCTCCCGAGGCAACGGTCAAAGTCAAGAACGTAAAACGTATTAACTTTCACCGATCCCCTCCCGATGTTCATAAAGATCAATAATCGCTTTGGCGACCGCCGTCGAATCGTGACGGATCAGGGTCCTGGATGAAGCAATGGGATCCGCGCCTCTTCCCTGCCAAATCGTACTAGAAAGCAGATTCGCACCGACGAGCTTATAGCGGGTAATGCCCACCCGCTTCTCATCCAGCTCCACCGCCAATTCCTTGTCGGCCGCATACTTCTGAAGTAGCTCCTTGCTGGGAGTTTCGGTATTGTACAACACCGCATCGAGAAACGGCCTCCCTGCAAGCCGCTCTATTTCGTCGGCAAAGTCATGAACCGTAAAGCCGTCGGTTTGCCCCGGCTTGGTGACGAGATTACATACATACAATTTGAACGCACTGGTTTTTGCCAGCGCCTCGCCAATCCCCGGAACAATCAGCGCCGGCGCTAGACTACCGTACAGATTTCCCGGCGCGACCACCACGATGTCCGCCCGCTCAATCGCGGCCACCGCCTTGGGGTTAGCCGTGGCTTTGGGTTCAAGCCAAAAATCCGGCCGTTGCCCGGAAAAGCTTTCGTGCCCAATCTTGAACTCTCCGTGGACCTCCTTGCCATCCTTATCCTTCATTGCGAGCGTCACGTTCGTCAAGGTAATGGGCTCAACCGTCCCGGTGATATTCAGCACGCCACTCGCGACTTCCACGCCCTTCGCAAAATCGCCCGTTACTTTTTCCAGCGCGGTAAGAAACAAATTACCAAAGGCATGGCCCTTCAGCGTGCCATCCTCAAACCGGTAGTTAAAGAGGTCGCGAAGTTCCGCTGAGTTCGATAATGCTACCAGGCACTGCCGCACATCACCCGGGGGCAGCGCGCCCAATTCGTCCCGCAGCACCCCTGTGCTGCCACCATCGTCAGCCATGTTCACAAGAGCGGCGATTAAATGCGTATGCTCTTTTAAGTTGCTTAGGAGGGTGAACGATCCTGTGCCTCCACCGATGACCGCGATCTTGAGATTATTTCCGTAAAACGGTTCGTTCATTACCCCTCCTGCCGCAGATACTTGATAATTTTTCCAAACCATATGGCACTTGGCCGAAGCGTCCGTTTGCCCGTCGCGTAGTCCACGCCCGCCAGACCGAACCGCGGCCAGATGCCCTTATCCCATTCAAAATTATCAATCAGACTCCAATGTAAATAGCCTTGTAGTTTTACGCCGTTGTCCATTGCTTTTTGCATCCCGATAAGCGTTTGGGTCAGCCACCACTTCCGGTATGTATCTTCCTTATCAGCCAGTCCGTTTTCCGTGACGATAAGTGGTAAATGATACTTTTCGCTCAGGCGTTCCAGCGCGTGCTGGATGTCCGCCGGACTCAAGTCCCATCCCATGTCGCTTACCTTCTCATCCGGATTATGGACTCGATACCCATATACCCGATTACTGAAATAGAAGTTCACGCCGATGAAATCGCAGTGTTTCACGACCTTGCGGAGGAAGTAATCATCCTGATAATACTGCATTATTTCCGCGCTCTTTCGGCTTAACCAGGCGTCGTCTCCTGCATAAAAATAATTTGAGTTTTTTGCCACCGATACCTTGTAGCGTCGGTTCGCACTGTGGAGCAGTTTGGCAACCTGATTATGCGCCGATGCCAGGTGGCGCAGGACGCGCCAGCCCCTCTTCTTACTCGTTACGTTGGGCGGCCAGTTTCCCGCCATGTAACTTTCATAGGCGTAAATCTCCGGCTCGTTAATCGTAATAACATATCTGACATGAGGACCAAGTTCATGTAAAACCCGTTCTGCAAAACGAACAAAATATTTGATATTACCATGTTTCTCAAATCCGCCCTTCGCCGCAAACCACTGCGGCAACGTAAAGTGGAACAGCGTTATCATTGGTTCAATACCGCGTTTTTTTAGCGCGGCAACATATTTTTTATAATGCTCGATGGCCTCGACATTCCATGCGCCCTCGGTCGGTTCGACGCGCGACCATTCAATACTGAACCGAAACGCGTTCATATGCAGCTGGTCAAGTAGATCGAAATCCTGTTCGTAAAGCGCATAGTGACGGGTGGCATCGCCCGACACATAGCTCGCTGGATCTTTTGCCTCTTTCTCGATCAACGGCCAACTCGCAAGATCGGCCAAATGATATGAGGCCTGGGCAGCACGCGACTTGGCGTTCTCAAGCTCCCAGGCAGTCCACTGGTTATTCGTCTTCCCCTCAACCTGATGGGCGCTGACGGACGCTCCCCATAAAAACTTTTTTGGAAAATGAAGGCCTGATTTCTCTATAGGCATACATACGTATTATATCACTCCTGCTTTCTTGTATAATAAGCCCAAGATGTGGCGTTTTATGCTTCGCAGTCTCTGGCGACTAGTCATCCTCCTTGTGGGGATTGGCCTGGTATGGGTGATGGCGCGGATTATTTATCCGTATGCCAACGAATATATGCCCGCCTTTTTCGTCCTGCTTTTCCTGTATATCTTTTTTGCCTATATTGGCCTTCCGATGCTGATCCGGCTCCTCAGGATATTCATCAAGCCAAACCACATCCCCGTCTACGTCACCACCGGTGACGGTTGGCCCTCTGACCCGGTTAATTTAGCATTGATCGTGAAGGACCGGGCCCATCTTGTGCGGGCAATGAAGAAAGCCGGCTGGCACGAAGCCGATCCTCTTACGATCAAAAATGGCTTTCGTGAAGTGGTTTCAATTCTTTTTAATACGCCCTACCCCGAAGCGCCTCTGAGTAATCTCTACCTCTTTAACCGCCCCCAAGATCTAAGCTTCGAAATCCCGACCGGCGACAAAAAGAGCGCGCGCACCCGTCACCATGTCCGGTTCTGGCGGCTCGAGGAACCTTTGACACATCATAACGCGCACCACTACGCCTTTTGGACAAAGCAACTTAAACATTTGATACTTCCGGGTAAAGAAATGTGGATCGGTGCGGCCACCGAGGAAACGCATCCGATCGATATCCAATGGCGGACCGGCCAGTTAACCCATGGCGGCAGCCATGACTCAGACAGAGAGCGCGACTATATCATAGATACCCTGGAAAAGGTCCGTGGCGTGTCAGAAATCCACACCAGCCGAGCAGGAGAAACGATCCGGTTTCGCGGGCAGCAGATCCGGACCGTTTACATCAGCAATGGCAGTATCAAAATTGCCAGGCTGAAATAACTACATTCCCATCAGGCCGATAATCAGCCCCATCACCATAATCGTCACAAATTCATGACTGACATTAAGCAGCGTCAGTTTCTTACGGCGTCCCTCAAAAGCGTCATGTACTAGGAAGCGGGCTGCCGTAAATCCGAGCCATAGCCAAAAAGCAGTCCAAAGCGCATTATGCAGGTAATTACCGCTGAAGAAGTAATGGCTAAGATATGTTACATGTGAAAGGACGTAGGCCGTCACCAGCGATGCGACGAACGTTGACCCGAACAGCAGCGTTGACTCGGCGGCGCTCATCTTTTTCTTCACATCAACCTTGGCCATTTTTGCCCAGGCCTTACCAAAGACGCCAGGCAGGTACCAAACCGCCCCCACGACCATGCTGGATAGCCCTGCCAATAGTACCGCCCAGTAGTTAATATCGACTTCCATCGTCATCCCTCCTATGTTGTTAATTCAGAGTATAAACAAAGGTGGTTATATTTACAATACGATGTCTTCACCAAAATGCTTCTGCAGGCGCATAGTGATACTGCCCTCGTGCCGTCCAAGTTTTTTACTCAGATCCTTAACCGAGATGCCATTTTGGAAATCTTGTTTCAGGACGGCGTCATCCTGTGGTTGCCACGGCTTATAGGCGTTCGGGAAAGTTTCGCGCATCTTTTCAATCTTTTCTGACCAGCTTGAGGGTTTGGGCTTTTTCGGTGGCTCTAGGGAGCGCTTCTCGGCTTTTTTTGTGAGGTGGAAAAATGTCTTGGCGTCAGCGGCGGCCTTTTTTCTTAATAGCGCGTCGATAGTCTGGGCATCCTCGCTGACTACAAGCGCCATCCTGTTAATTCCCGTCAGGTACAGGCTGTTCAAACTTTTTACTCGGCTGAGAGCAACGTACCCCATGCCTTCGACGAACGCTTTTCTCAGATCCATGCGCGCGGCATCGAGTGTCATACCTTGGCTTTTATGAACGGTAATCGCCCAGGCCAGCCGAAGAGGGATCTGCGTGATACTGGCGCGTTTTTTATCGCCATCGCGAAGTTCCCAGGTGTCCGGCATCATACTAACAGTGCGGCCGTTTCTGAACGCGACGATCGGATACTCGGTTGCCGGTTCAAAGTCGACGATGACGCCGATGCTTCCGTTCGCATAGCGGCGGTCGGCAGCATTTTTGACGGCCATGACCAGCGCGCCCTTTTTCAGCCGTAATACTTCTGGCGCCAATACTGAACGTTGCAAATTCTCTACGTAATTAGCAGGGCCTGTCGTTGTCTGCGTGTAGTGGAGTTCATCGCCGTCAAGTTCATCGAGCCGCGCCTCATTAATCTTATCGACATCAATATTCACCGTGTGCAGTTCTGTCAGGACCATATCAGCCGGGGGCTGTTCGTCCACCCGTGCGAGCAGCGCTTCGGCATGATGGCGCCGCACACCTTCGCCGCGCATGGCATTTAGTATGTCAAGCAACTGCTGGTCGTCTTGGCGATGCTGCTCCTCAAGATAACAAATAACCGGATCGAGCTCTTGCCAAACATTACTATAAACAACAAACCTGCCCTGTCGGCTATCGCCCCTGTTAATTGGCGGGAGTTGGTAAAAATCACCGCTCATAATCACCTGGATGCCGCCAAACGGTTCGTCTTTTCGGCGGACAAGCCGGCAGGCCTCATCAACCATATCCAGGCGGTAGTCATGCAGCATACTGATCTCATCAATGATCAGCACATCTGTTTTTTCAATGATTTCACGCCGCCCTTTGGAGATATGGTCAGCAAAGCCGCCAGGAAGAAAATCCGCCACGCCGATTCCCGCCCACGAATGAATCGTCGTTCCACCAAGGTGCGTGGCGGCCAGGCCAGTCGTCGCCGTCACCGAAACATGCCTGCCCTCGCTCTTAGCCAACTTGATAAATTGATTCAATACAAACGTCTTGCCCGCACCCGCCGGCCCGGTCAATAGCACGCTTTCTCCCGAAAGCATCACCTCGAGTGCTAACCCCTGATTCATTATCTATTAGTATACCATGCTATACTTGTCTGACTGCAGAGGACAGCCCCGGGTCGAGTACTCATTTGTCACTCCCCGGGGCGCCATCCCCTAGCCTCGCGGCGGTTCACCTTCTGGTTCGTCCAGAAGTTTTTTGCTTTTAATCTCGTATCGCTTCCCTGTAATCTCGCTGGTGATGTAATCTTCGTTGATTAGGTTGACGAACATATCAAGATCATTGCCATCCATAATGATGATGGCGCCGGCGTCGTCAGTCATTAATTCAAGCTGCATTTGGTCCGCATATTCGAGCGCCTGATCTTGGGTGACTCCGCCAATTTCCATCTTTTGCAGCTTGTTTACGATTTTTTTGCGATCACGAACAAGCGCTTGAAGGTCCAGGCCGTCTGGGAAACTTAGTTTATACTGGCGGGCAATCTCTTCGACTTTCTTATCGGCCAGCGCTTGTTTTTTGTAATCATAGTTAAAAAGCTTTTCGAACTTGCCTTGATTAAAGACAAAGATATCTTGATCAATAATAAG